>CAZIMU010000166.1:0-4329 GCA_964540355.1 uncultured Fibrobacteraceae bacterium
AAATATAGTAAAAATTTTCCAAAGTGGCAAGTGAAAAGGCAAAAAAATGAGCCTAGCCCACAAGCTCTACCCCCACCTTGCGGAAAAAAATGTATATTTATTGGTAGAGGTAAAAAAATGTTTTATTGTTCCGCTCCAATATTAGGTCTTTTTGTTGTTTATCTTCTCTGGAAGCTAGGCGATATATTGGAGAAGCGAGACATCAAAAAGTTGGAAAAAGAAATGCGGAAACGTGGAATAGACGAAAACACCATATTCATAACAACAAGCTGGATGAAGCTTTAATTTCAAAAAAACATCTTATAATTTTCTACTTTTAGACTGGCTGCCCGCATAGCTCAGCCCGGATAGAGCAACTGCCTTCTAAGCAGTGGGTCGCAAGTTCAAATCTTGCTGTGGGTATTATGAAGGTTGTGTTTTTTGCGGCACTAATCGCTTTGGCTTTGGCTGTGCTGGGGTTTGCAAAATCGCCGGATTTGCCGGAAATTAAAGAGGCAAGTGCTTTTGTGCCTCGCACAGAGGCAGCAAAATGGATGTCGCTCGGCTACAACTCCGCTGCTGCCAGCTTGTTTTGGATAGGCGGCATAATAGCTTATAGCGAAACAATGTTTGATGGCAAAACCTTCAAGTGGCTCTCTCACTTGGCAGATGCCTCCACAAGGTTGGATAGCCTTTTCAAAACCCCATACACATTCGTGAACGCAATAACGGCAAACAACGAACCAGACACCTCAGATTACGTACTCCTGCGCCGTGGCATAGAGGCTTTTCCAGACGACTGGCGGCTGACTGTTAGCTCTGCCCTTAGATTTGCCAATGGGCCTAGCAAAAATTACGCTTATGCGGCAAAAATAATGAAACCATTTGAAAACGATACAACTGCGCCAGAGTATATTCGCGGAATAGCTAGAACTTTTGAGCTTAAATCCATGCCTATAGACCTAGCCTTAACTCAAATTATGGACGACTATTTTAACCCAGATTACAGGAATTTTCAAAGAGGATTAGCCATTAAAGCAGCTCGAGTGCTTAACAATGCAGAAGAAATAGACAAAATAGAATCTATTTTAAACGATATGGCAAAACAAAAAATTAGCCCGCAACACGCATTTGCCGCTCTTATGAACCTAAACCTCACTCTTCCCAATAACCCGTAACCTGAAGCTCAGGCGTTGTGCTGGGAAAATTTTCGCAAATAAAAGAAACAATTTTACGAATACTTTTAACAGAATTTTTGGGCTTCTCCAACTCCACAACAGATAAACTCACCTTTACAGCCGGAGTATTTCCACCTTCTTTGAGGTTTTCAAAATCACTCACATCTAATTTCACATCTTTGAATTCTGCTTTGAATTCCTTTTGCAGTTCCGGTTTAAGTTTTAGCTTTAATGGTTTTTTGTCTGTGTTCCACACATAAAATGTCCAATTTTTTTGTTTACCTTTTTTGTAATAACCTATATCCAAATACCTTTCGCTAAACACAATGGGATTTTCAACTTTGCCCTTAACCGTTGCTATATAAGGGGCTCCGCTTGTATCAACCAATATTATATTATGCACAAAATCGCCTTCCATATATGCCGTGTTCAATGTGAAATTGATTTTAAAGTTTTGCCCCGGACTTATCTTTTTTGGATAGACAAAATTCTCGCCGCCTGTCATCTGGTCAAAAACATTTTCAAGTTCTATTAACTGCGAAGAAGTATTTTTTCCCTTTATTTCAACATCCTTTTTTATGCCCTGTTGCAAAACCCCCAAATCCACAGGTTCAAATACAAATGGATTCGCAACCTTTCCAGCATTTTGCATAGCAAACGAAGCAAAAACCAAAAAAAGCAGCAGAGAAAAAATTTGTCTGAACATAATCATTAAAAATTGTTCACTGTTAGACAAACAAAAAATGTTAGCAAATAACCATACCATATAACGGTAAATGGGTAATTCAAAAACCTTTTCAAGGCCGATTTTTCAGTCCTGTTCTTGATGTCTATTATTTTCAGGTTTTTCAAAAAATACCAGCCGCTCAAAAAAAAGCCAACCAGCGAAATTAAAATCAGCAAAAAGATCATATATCCTCCTAAGTTGGCAAAATAACATAACGCACTGCAAAAAACGCTGCTATGAAATAGGTTCCAATGTTTATTTTTCTAAAATTCCTAGAAATTCCATTTATTAAAACATAACTCAAAACACCAAAAGAAATACCCTCTACAATGGAATGTGAAAAGGGCATTATAATCATTGTGATAAATGCGGGAACAGACTCTGAGTAATCTTTAAAATCCATATTTTTAAATGATTGGCTCATAAACATATTATAGCCAGCAAATATAAGCATAGCAGATACAGCAGCAGGCGGAACAGCGTGAAGCATTGGGAAACTGAATAAAGCTATAACAAAACAAAGAGCTGTAACTATGCTTGTGATGCCAGTTCTGCCTCCAACGGAAATTCCGGTGGAGCTTTCTATATAGGTGGTGGTTGTGTTTGTTCCTGCTATTGCCCCAAAAATTGTTGCAAGGCTATCTGTCACAAATGCTTTTTTGATATTTTTTGGGTGACCGTCTTCGTCAACCATATTTTCTGTAGCATTTGAAACTCCGAGCAAAGTTCCCATTGTGTCAAAAATATCAACGCTCAACAACAATAAAACCAAGCAAATAAAATCGTAAGACAATATTTCTGAAAAATCAAACTTAAACATAGTGCCAGAAACAGATGGCGGAAGAGAAAAGAATGAATCTATTTGAGTTAATCCAAAAGACAAACTGATAATTGTAATTAGTATAATTCCAACGATCATTCCTGCATAAATCTTTTTTACATAAAAAACTCCAATCACCAAAATTCCAAGGCAAGCGAGCAACACGCTGGGGTCCGTTATGTTGCCAAATCTTATGCTGTTTTCGTGCATTTCAATAATCCTAGCTTGCTGCAATCCTATTGAAGTGATAAAAAGCCCAATTCCAGGGCAGAACGCCACTTGCAAACTTCTTGGAATTAAACTAACTACGAGCCTTCTCAAATCAAAAATAGAAAGCAAAAAGAAAATAATGCCTTCCACAAAAACAGCTCCCAAAGCAAAACTCCAGCTATGCCCTAAAGATAAACATATAGTATATACAAAAAACGTGTTCAATCCCATACCGGGCGCAAGAGCAAAAGGCAGTTTTGCATATATACCCATAACAAGAGTGCCAAAAATGGCAGCCAATGCAGTTGCGGTGAATTGAGCAGATTTATCCATACCAGCTTCGGCTAAAATGGTTGGATTAACAAATAGAATATAGGACATTGCAAAAAAAGTGGTGATTCCAGCCACCAATTCTTTATATATGGTAGAACCATTTTTGGCTATTCCAAAATAATTTTCCAAAAAGTTCATTTGAGTGTAATATAGAAAATCGGGAAATATCACTCCCCCCTACTCACCAACAAATACGCCGCAGGGACAATCATTTCGTGCCGCATTCGGGGTTCAGATAGTCCTAAAACAAATCCGAATGAGAGCCTGTACGCGAAGCAGTCAATACAAGTCTATTATTATCAATAGCGTATATAAGCAACCAATCAGGTGTAACGTGGCATTCTCGTAGCCTTGAAAAATTCCCCATTAATGGATGATCACGGTGTTTAGCTTCCAAGGGTTCCCTATTCTGTAATTTTTTAATAATAGAATCTAACAGAGACAAGTCTCTTCCTTGTTTTTTCATCAGCTTCCTGTCTTTTCTATATTTAGCGGTAGTTTCAAGTGCAAGCATTAATCGTCTGCCTCGGCATCAATATCTGCATTCATTTCTTCTACAGTCGCATAGCTTTTAACCTTTATTTTCCCATCAAGAATATCTAAAGTTTCTTGCATAGCAGCCAAAGTTTCTTCATTATAGCCATATTCATTTTTCCATAAAGGAAATACTATAACCTCAATTTCTTTGCCTACATATTCGCTTGGTATAGACATATCTATCCTATCCGACTGCGGAACGCATACTGTGCGAAATGCTTGGGATAGAGTTTTCATATAGGTAATATAGAAAATCGGGGAGAAATCACTCCCCCTTGCTCACCAGCAAATACGCCGCAGGGACAATCATCAAACTGAACACCATAGACACCAAAATGCCGCCTATAACCGCCACACCCATTGGAACTCTGGATTCTGCGCCTGCGCCGAGCGCAAGCGCTATGGGCATAAATCCGCAAACGGTGGCTAGGGAAGTCATCAAAATTGGGCGAAGCCTTGCGCCTGCTGCATCTGCGACCGCTTCTTTTAGCGATAAGCCAACAGCGTGGCGTTGATTTGCAAATTCAACAATCAAAATTCCATTT
>CAZIMU010000167.1:0-4310 GCA_964540355.1 uncultured Fibrobacteraceae bacterium
CCTATGCTTTCCATAGCAGCTTTTATTTTAGGCTCTATCGCCGCCGTTTCTATTGATATTGTTGCCATATTTTACCTCTCATTGGATAATGTAGAAAAAAACAGCTAAACTTTTTCCATAATATGCCGATATAGAGCGTAGAGGTGCGTTTATGCGTATAGATGAAGTTTTTAATTCTAAACAAAAAACCAAAGTGCGAAGCATTGTCTCAGAGAGAATGAGAAAAATAGAATTCAATCTCATTGAAATACTAACGGGAAAATCAAAGAGCAACATAACTGCGCAAACTCTGCAAGCTACGCAACCTAACTCTGCATATAACCTTTCTGTAAATAAGCTGGACTGGAATAAAATTTACACAAAAAGAAAACCTGCAATGAGTGATGAGGAATTTGAAAAAACGATTTCTGCATTGGCGGTTGAGTTTGCAAAAAAATCCACAGAAATAGAAAATTCAGGAAAAAGCAAAGCTGTTATTAATAGTATGCTTGATAAATTGAAAAACGAATATGATGACAAAAAAGCCAATTTAGAACTACAATATGTATCAGTAGTTTCTCCCGACAGAAAAGCAGCTTGGGTAGCAATCCCTACTGCCGCAGAAAAAGAGAGAATTCGCAAATTTGCGGATATTTATGAAAAAGCATTGAAGGCTTAAGCCTGCCCTTGTAGCTTGTTGCACAATTTACTATATTCTAGCTATGATTAAAGAAAAAGTCAAAGTTAGCGACAATAATTTCGTTTATATCAGCAAGGATATAAAGGTGAATGGGGCAATACTCAAAAAGTATAGCGTTGGAATTATTGAAAGCAAAGGTAAAAAAGATAGCAAAGTTAATTTCATCTGGTTCAAAGAACCAATTTCAGTTCCCAATAGCGATTATAAAGTTTTTGACCCTCTAGAAACTGGAGATTTATTTTTGAAAAAAGTTTGCAATGTATGTCAAAGATTGCTGAACACTAAAACTTTTTCCGAAGGGCTTTCTTGCAAAGATTGCGAAAAAGTAATAGACGGAGTTAATGCGATTTCAAAGAAAAGAAAGGCACGGAAGAAAAGTAAATCAGAATTGGAATTTTACAGTTGCCCTGTTTGCAATAAAACAGCAACACCTAAATTGACGGGTAAAATAGCCTTAGACCACAGCCATAAAGATTTGCATATTCGCGGTTGGGTTTGCGATAGCTGCAATACTGGCATTGGCAAGTTCAAAAATGAAATAATATTATTTGAAAATGCTATAAAATTTTTGAGTTAATCCAAACTTTTGCCATTGCCCCTTTCACTTCCTTAACAAACTTTGGCACTAAATAACCTGGCAAGTTTTCCTTTAATTCCTTGAAAATGGATTGGGCTTGCTTTATTGGAACTTCAAAATGCGAAGTGCCTCCAGCTTTATCTAATTGGTGCAAATAATATGGCAAAACACCTTGAGAAAATAATTTTTCAAAAAGTTCGGTTAAAATTTTTGCACTATCGTTTATACCTTTTAAGAGTACGCTTTGGCTTAAAACAACAATGTCCATTTTTGTTAGTGCGCGAAAAATTTTCTCGGATTTTTTATCCAGCTCATTAGGATGATTCACGTGCGCAACAAAAATCAAAGGTTGGTCTAGTTGTTTGAATAATTGCAGCAATGCAGGAGTAAAACGGCTTGGCAAAGCTACGGGCAGGCGAGTGTGAATACGGATTTTTATGTTTTTTGGAATGGCTTTGAAAATTGCTTGCAGTTCATTATCACCGAGCATCAAAGGATCGCCGCCGCTTAAAATAACTTCTTTTATGCTTTTGTCTTCTTTCAAAATTTTATGCAGTTTGGCGGGCAAATTTTGGATTTTTTTCTTTTCAATGTTTTTTCTAAAACAAAATCTGCAATGCAAAGCACATTCGTTGCTCGCCATAACCAATAATCTTCCTTTGTATTTTTGCAAAATTCCGCTTTCTATTTCTGCTTTTTCGTCTCCTGTTGGGTCGCTCACAAAACCATTTGCTTTGATGTTTTCTTTTTCAGAAAATTTAACCTGCATTTTAAGTGGGCAGTTTTTGCCAACTGAAAATTTGGAGGCAAAGCAAGCGGAAATTTTTTCGGGAAATGGCATTATTCTGGGTAAATATCGTCAAAACAAGCACAACAAAAATCATCGGGCAGGCCGGTGCATTCTCTCATTCCTTTTACGCTCAAATAACCTAGGCTGTCCACGCCCAGCATTTTTGCAACCTCAGTGGGTGCAAGTGCGCTTGCGATTAATTCCGCTGGGCTTGGGAAATCCATTCCGTAATTGCACGGGTGTTCAACGGGTGGGCTTGCAACGCGAATGTGGACTTCTTTTGCTCCAGCATTTCTTATCATTTTGCAGAGCATTTTCAGCGTTGTTCCGCGAACAATGGAATCGTCAACCAAACATACCCTTCTATCTTTTAACACTCCATTTATGGTGTTGAATTTGAGTTTCACCCTTTGCTCGCGAACATTTTGAGAAGGGTCTATGAATGTTCTGCCGAGATAATGATTTCTCAAAAGCCCTATTTCAAATCTAATTCCGCTCTCTTGCGCATAGCCAAGCGCGGCGGTTGTGGAACTATCGGGGCAGGGAATAATTATGTCTGCATCTACTGGATGTTCTTCTGCTAACTTTTTTCCCATTTTTCTGCGAACCTTGTCTGCGCTTTGCTCATAAATTCTGCTATCGGGGCGAGCAAAATAAACAAACTCAAATATGCAATGAGCTTTTCTGTCTTTTTTCAACAATTGCTCGGAGTGTATTCCGTCTTTATTTATAAGCAAAAATTCGCCAGGCTGAATATCTTTAACGTAATCAACTCCCAACAGATCAAATGCGCAAGACTCGCTTGCGAAAAACCACGAATCATTTTTTTTGCCCATGCAAAGCGGCTTGAACCCCAAACCGTCTCTTGCAACATACATGGAATCTGGGGTTAAGAACAAAGCACAAAAACTTCCTTTGAATTTTTTTATTGCTGTGCGAATTGCATCTGTTAAATTATCCGCTTTGGTACGTGAAATTTCGTGCAAAATAACTTCGGCTGCGGAATTGCTTTGAAAAATATGCCCACTTTCTCCCATCTCTGCACGGAGTTCGCCTGCATTGATTATATTGCCGTTTAGCACCACCGCTAAAAAACCCCACTTGCAAGTTACAAGCATAGGTTGGGCGTTTGTAAGTGTGCGGTTACTCACAACACTGGATCTAACGTGGCCTATTGCCGCTATGCAATTTTCTGCAATTTCGTCTAGTTTGCCGTCTTGTACAAGGCCAGCTACCAAGCCCATCGCTTTGCGCACCCTAACTTTTTCGCCATTTGCAGCGGCAATGCCTGTGCTTTCTTGCCCCCTATGCTGCAAAGCATAAAGACCAGTGGACACATTGCGGACAATATTCACTCCATTGTAAATTCCCATTATTCCGCTTTCTTCATTAAGCTCGCCTATCATGTTTTCCTCTTTTTTCCAAATCCATTTTCTGTGCCGTGATAAAGCCTAACCATATTTGCCTTGTGTTTAACAATAACAAAAATCGCCACAATTTGAGATAAAATGAGAACATAAATATTCATGCCATCACAATCGTAGGCAAAACAAACCGCAGAAAGCACCGAAAGCAAAGCACAAGCTCCGATGCTTGCCACAGATACATATTTTGTCACCACAAACAAAAGCCCCCAAAATGCAAAGCAGGTTAGAGCGAGCATAGGCTGCAAAGCGAGGAACACGCCGAGCGTGGTTAAAACTCCCTTTCCGCCTCTGAACTTCGCCAAGCAGGTGAAGCTATGCCCCAAAACAACAAGCATTCCGGCAACAACAGGAAGCCACGTATAAACCTCAGGGGTACCATTTAACTGCATTGCTATAAAAGGCGCAAAAAAACCTTTTGCCAAATCAACCGCAATAACAGGCAGGGCAGGTTTCCACCCCAAAACCCTGAATACGTTTGTTAAACCAGCATTTTTGCTGCCGTATTCTCTTATATCTATTTTCTTGTAAATTCTTGCAACCCAAACCGCCGTTGGTATTGAGCCTAGCAAATAAGCTATTGGTAGCGCGAGAAGTGGATACATTGGGGGAATATAGAAAATTATATTATCTGACTCCAAACACTTTTCTTATTGACAAAAAGTGACAATTTTGTATATTTTTGTCAATAAGGGGTTATTATGGTTTTCTAAATTTCAAAGTAACACATTCCCCCCATTATGGTGTTTAAGTAAAAGATGAACCAGAACCTAAATGCGAAACAACTTTATGCGCGGTATGCACCTATGGTGCTTAGGCGTTGCAATAAGTTGCTTGCAG
>CAZIMU010000168.1:0-4260 GCA_964540355.1 uncultured Fibrobacteraceae bacterium
GGGGGGGGGGGGGGGGGGGGGGGGCGGCGGCTCAACGCACAACACTTTTTGCATACTCATATATAATTGTGCAATATATATACATATAATAACATTGCATTTGTTATAGATAAAATTATCACCAAGAGCCTCGTGAGGAGGCTCGGCAGAGTAAATTTTATTGCTAGGGGTCATAGCAAGGGTAAATATAGAAAATTTACTATATTACCATCTATGAAAGTTTCCATTTTAGGGACCGGCGGCTGGGGGCTTGCCTTGGGTAAGGTTTTGCGCGGAAACGGGCATAATCTTGAATTTTGGACCCCATCACTCACAGAAGCCGAGCTTTTAACAAAAGAAAGAGAATATAAAGACAAACTTCCGGGCGTAGAGCTACCCGCGGAATTCAAGTATTCAACTGATATGTCTCTCATAATAAAAGACTCAGATATGCTGGTTTTAGCCGTTCCAAGCCAATTTATGGAAAATGTAGCCCAGCAGCTTGGGGAATGTCCAGCACCCGAAAAAATCCCTATAGTGGTTAACGCAACAAAAGGAATATCCGAACATTCCCTAAAAAGAATGAGCGAGATAATTTTATCCCATGTCCAGTGGCTATCCGAAGAGGAAATTGCAGTTCTGAGCGGTCCCACTCACGCAGAGGAAATTGCAAGAGAGGTTTATTCCGCCATAGTGGCTGCGAGCAAAAATGAAGTTTGCGCAAAAATTATTCAAGGAGCCTTTAGCAATAAAACGCTCAGAGTTTATACCTCGCAAGACATAGTTGGGGTTGAGCTTTGCGGTAGCATCAAAAACATCATAGCCATAGCAGGTGGGATTATAGACGGCCTAGGAATTGGGGTTGGCGACAACACAAAAGCCGCCCTGATAACGAGAGGGCAGGCAGAAATTTGCAGGCTAGGGGAAGTCTTAGGTGCAAACCCACGAACCTTCTCTGGTCTTGCTGGTATTGGAGACTTGATTGTGACTTGTATGTCTCACCACAGCAGAAACCGTTTTGTTGGCGAGCAAATAGGCAAGGGCAAAACCTTGAACGATATTTTGGCGCATATAAAAATGGTGGCAGAGGGCGTTCCAACAGCGCGTAGCACTTATGCCCTTGCTCAAAAAGTCGGGGTAGAAATGCCCATTGTCAATGCAGTTTACGAGGTGCTTTTTGAACAAAAAGACCCTCGCACCGCCATTGAAGAGCTAATGACTAGGGAGCTGAAGTCTGAGTAATTATAATATTACCTACTATCCCTAGAGCGCACCCACTAGTATTAGTTAAAGGTATATACGCACTTCTCTCTTTTCCTGTTTCGTTTTCACTCACCGAAACTTGCACGGAATCTTTGCTGATGTACGCCAAGCTAAACCAGGAACACTCTATTTTCGTTATGGGAACACCGCGTTGACTGTCGCTATTTAGTCTTTCAAAATCATTATCCTTGTTGGTCTGAAAAAGAGCACATTGATTGAGATATTTATAATCATGCCCACGACCTTCATAGCGTTCTAAGAGTTCAAAGTCTTCAAAACGAATATTAGAATAACTAATAGTTGCGGTATCAATCCCTCCTTGCTTATTAAAATATAGCGTGTCTTTTGAGATGTACGCTGATTTTGAGAGGAATGGCTTGCAATTATGATGTACGACACTGCTTGAAGAACCTCCTTCCGAGCTACTACTAATGGTGCGTTTTGAGCTGCTGCTCAGGTCACTCGTTTCATTATTGCTATTGTTGACTTCTGTGTCGCAAGCAAAAAAGATTAGGCATAAAACCGATAAAATATGTATTTTTTTCATAAAATACCTCCGATATAAATATATACAATATTTTCCAAAAATAGTTAAAATAGCCAAAAATGACTAAAATATGTGATTACATAACCCCAATTCCAATTTTTATCCTTGTATCTTTGGGTTCATCCAAGCCTCTGGCAACTCCAAAATTGAAATTGAAAGGCACTGTATAAAATAAAAAGTTTTCCATGCGCCAATTTATGCCAACACTGTGCAGCCAATTTTTTGCCCAAACCGAACCCATTTGCGCATAGGGGGATACACTAAAATTCCTTGTGGTGAAAATCCCAAATCTTTTTCTAAAATCGCTATAAATAGAAAAAGCATAGCTGGCTTCGGTTAAAATGGTTAGGGTTCCTTGCCTAAAATAACTCTCGTTGTTTTTCAAAATAGGATAACCATCTATAACAAGGGGGTGCAAATAAAAATTATCCAAAGTATCTGAATCCTTGCTTTGCCAATCTAAAATTCCGCCGCTGAAAAGAGAAAGGGAAAATTTGCTGATTTTAATTTTTGCAGAACCTGCCCATTCTTGCAAATTGAAATGCCTATAATGCGGAGTTATTGCACCAGCATCACTCACCGAAAAACTCTCTGCAAAAGTCCCAGGCCTAAATAGATCAGATTTAGAAAAAGAATATAAACCTTGCAAATTCAAAAGGCTATCCGATATTGTTAAACCAACTATTAAACCCGCCTGCCACCTTTTGTGATAATCCCACCTAAAACGGTCTTGATAAAGATTAAAGGCTTCCCAGTCATAAGAAGCGAATAGGGTTAGGGAATCTCCTATTTTGAAAAGCGAATAAGCAGCGGAAAGCGAAGCATTGTAAAGTTCGGATGCGTATTCACTTATAGCCAGAGAATCTTCATGGTCGCGAGGGTTTTCGTAGCGTACTGTGTCTTTTGAAACAATGTTGCTTCGCGTAAATCCAAGGTTAAGTGTAATTGGAAAACTGCGGTTTTCCAAACTCGCAAGCAAATCGCTCTGACTATCTTCGCCAAATCTTCCAATTTGTTGCAAAGCGGCTATTTGAAAATAATTTTTATTCAAAGGGTCATTCAATCCAAAAACAAGCCCAGCTTTTGGAACCATAATTCCGGTATTCACTGCGCCAAAATCTGGCGAGCGGTCTTCAAAAGCGAATAAAGGCACAAGAATTGACATTCGTGGAATTGGAATATATGAGCGTTCTGAGTTTGCAAAAGAAATATCGTTTGATTCAAAAGTCCCCGCTTTTAGCGGTGTGGCAGCGAAGCTGACGGGGTGTGTTATAGGAGAGTTGTAAATAGAATAAATAGAAAATCCGTCTCTATCGTAGTTTATGTAAAATAGAGAATCTCCTTTTTCAACTGGGGAAAAAGCACCGCCTAGCACATTTGTTATTTTTTTTGTTTCACCTGTTTCCAAATTTTTTTTGTATATATTGAAAATCCCTGTTTCATCGCTGGAATAGTAAATGCTTTTTCCGTCTGCACTCCAAGAGGGGTCTCTATTGTCTGAACCAAGATTTTCAGGATTAAAGGATTTCCAGGATTCATTTTCAAATATTCCTATTTTTCGCTTAGTTCCATCGAAGTAACTGAACGCTATTTTTTTTCCATCCGGGGAGAATTTTGGGTTGAAGATGTTGAATTCTGTGTATCTTCCTCCTTGTGGGGCGAGTATGTCTTTGTAATCGCTTAATGAATCTGTACTTGCTATGGAGAGGTAAAATCTGGTTCCGTTTTTCTCTCTTCTTGCGAAAACAACTTGCTTTCCGTCTGGGGAAATGTCGGGGTAAACAGCGTCTGCGAATTTTGTGGCTAAATGTGATTTGCCGTTTGTGTCTGCTATGGCTATATCAAAATATGGCTTGCCTTTTTTATCTCGGTTTTGGTATGTCACATAAGCAGCAATTAATCCTTTTGGTGTTTGCTTCACATTCATTCCCTGCGAAAGATATGGTTTTTTCAGTTTGAATTTTTCAAAAGATTTTGGGGTGGAATCTTTATATTCAAAAATATCTCCGTCAAAAAAATCAGTCTTGAAATTTGAAAGCCCATATAGATTGCCATTTGCCACAGATATAAACTCGTTGTAAAAAGAGCTATCGCTTATTTTTTTCCCTGCCTTGACTTCACCTACTGAACTGCGATTTTTTTCATAACGCTCTTTTCTATTTTCCCTCCAATTTTTATACAATTCCTTTTCCGTAATTTTAAACCTTTCATTAAGCGCACCGCTCAAAGTCCAGTTTGAGAGTTTTCCCATATCTTTCCACAATTCGGGGATTGCGTTTTCGCCATAAGTTTCGGCAATGTAGCGAACCAAGTCAAAGCCTTGGGTATATGGTCCAAGTTCTGCTTCTAAGGCTTGCTCGCTGAAATTTTCCATGAATTCCAAAGGCAAAACCTTGTTTTCCAAAAATGCAGTTCGCAAAAGCATATCGCGGTGGGTGTCCCAGCGGTCAAAGCCCATTCGGTAGCTTTCA
>CAZIMU010000169.1:0-4254 GCA_964540355.1 uncultured Fibrobacteraceae bacterium
CATTGACTGCGGTTCCCCATTCTTCGGGAATTTTGTATTTGCGGCGATAGAGAATTGCGCGGTCGTTCATCCAGCTTGCAAATACGGCTCCTATTGCACCCTCCAGTTGCTTGTAAGGGTCGCTAGGGAAAGGTTTTCCTGTTTTTTCCAAAACAAGTTTTTTGAATTTTTCAATTATAGATTTCAAATCCTCTTCTGGAAGCTGGTTGTCGTGCTTAAAACCTCTTTTGTTGCGAGCTTCTTCAATTATCACTTCAAAGGGGTCGTGTTGATTTTCGTTTGCGCGTTCAATGTGCAAAACAACGCCAGAATACATCTGAATAAAACGGCGGTAAGAATCGTAGGCAAATCTGCCGTTGTTGCTTTTCGCTTTTAGCACTTCTACGGTTGTATCGTTCAAGCCCAAATTCAAAATGGTATCCATCATCCCAGGCATGGATTCCCTAGCTCCAGAACGAACAGCCACTAGCAATGGATTTTTGTGACCGCCGAATTGCTTTCCTGTATGCTTTTCTATTGTAGCTACAGCTTTTTTAACATCTTCATTCAAACCTGCGGGCATTTTGCGTTTATTTGCGTAATACGCAGTGCAAACTTCCGTTGTTATTGTGAAACCAGGGGGAACATTAAACCCCCTTTTAGCCATTTCTGCAAGACCAGCACCTTTGCCACCTAGCAAATTGCGCTGCCCTCCATTGCCCTCTGTTATGCCTTTGCCGAAAAGATAAACTCTTTTTGCCATAATATAAACTCCTTTGTGGGAGGAAATATAGTAATTTCTATATTACTCCTGATGACCTTCGGCTTAACAGATACACAAGCGGCTCAGTCCAAAGAGAAGTTTGGCGATAATCGTTTAACTGAAATTGAAAAAGAGAGTTTTTTTGACAAGCTAAAAGAAAATTTCAACGACCCTATGATAAAAATTCTGCTGGTTGCGCTTGGGGTAAATGCGTTGCTGGTGCTGGGAACACAAACTGAGGTTATAGCTGGCGAAAAAATGGATTGGTATGAACCTGTGGGCATAGCAATAGCAATACTCATAGCCACCGTTGTAGCTGCGCTTTCTGAATACAGAAACGAAAACGCCTTTCAAACATTGCAGGAAGAAGCATCTAAAATAAAGATAAAAACTTACCGCAACGGCATAATTGCTGAACTTAATATAGACGACCTGGTTCAAGGAGATGCAGTTTTGCTTCAGCCAGGCGATAAAATTCCCGCAGATGGGATAATAATAGATGGAAAGATAAAAGTTGACCAGTCTGTTTTAAATGGTGAATCCAAAGAAGCCAATAAAACAGCAGCTCCAAGCAATTACAAAGAAGACAATGCTTCGCTGGATTTTCTGCACCCGCACAAGGTGTTCAGAGGTGCTGTTGTTTGCAATGGCAATGCGGTTATGCAGGTGAACGTTGTTGGAGATAAATCTGTTTATGGGCAAATTGCCAAAGAACTTCAAACTACAGACGACAGGGAAACACCGCTGAAAGTGAAACTCGGCAAATTGGCTCGTAGCATAAGCAAGTTCGGTTATATCGGTAGCATATCAATAGCACTGGCATTGCTGTTTAAGCATATAGTGATGAATAATAATTTTGACCCTGTGCAAATTGCCGCTTATTGCTCAAACTTGGGAGTATTGCTAAACGATATTATGTACGCCTTTATGCTTGCCGTGGTGATAATAGTTATGGCGGTTCCAGAAGGGCTCCCTCTTATGATTTCCATAGTTTCAGCTTTGAATATGGGAAAAATGCTGCGTGACAATGTGCTTGTTCGCAAACTTGCTGGCATAGAAACCGCTGGCAGCCTTAACTTTTTATTCAGCGATAAAACAGGAACCATAACAAAAGGTAAGCTGGAAGTAGTTACATTTATAGACGGCAATTTAAATGAGTATAAAAATTACAATGATGTTAAAGGGAACCTAAAAAAATATTTGTCACTTTCCATTCACCAAAACACAGATTCAATTATCTCAGATAAAAAAATAGTTGGTGGAAATGCAACGGAACGTGCAGTTCTCGCATTTTCTGGCAGCAGCGGCGAAGCGGTGAATGTGAAAATTGCTGGCAAAATTCCCTTCAACAGCACAAATAAATACTCTGCTACTACTATTGCTTGGGATATGGGACATGGGATACGGGATATGACTTTGATAAAGGGCGCGCCTGAAAAAATTTTGCAGAAGTGCAAATTTTATTACGATAGCGATGGGCAAAAAAAGAATTATTCGGGGCACGAGCAGTTGAATAAAAATATAGATGCACTTGCGGTGCGAGCGATTAGAGTTGTGGCACTTGCTGTTTCTGAAGAAAGGATAAAAGAAGATACTTTGCCGGAAAACGATTGGATTTTAGTTGGCGTTATGGGTATTAGAGATGAAGTTCGCCCGGAATCCGTTGATGCCATAAATGAGGCTTTGGAAGCGGGGATTAACGTTATTATGATAACAGGCGACCGCAAAGAGACCGCCGTTGCAATAGCAAAAGATGCGGGTCTTATGAGGCGTGATAGCGATATTGTTTTGACATCAGACGAATTTGCCGCACATTCAGACGAGGAAATAAAAGCGAAAATCAAAGACATAAAGGTTATGGCACGTGCATTGCCCGCAGACAAAAGCCGATTGGTTCGCATAACGCAGTCGCTCAATTATGTGGTTGGAATGACAGGCGATGGGGTTAATGATTCACCCGCGCTTAAAAAAGCCGATGTAGGTTTTGCAATGGGGGGAGGAACAGAAGTTGCAAAAGAGGCGAGCGATATTGTGATTTTAGACGATAATTTCAAATCCATAGATAAGGCAATTTTATATGGCAGAACAATTTTCAACAATATAAGAAAATTCATAGTGTTTCAACTCACCGTAAATGTTTCCGCCGTTTTAATCAATTTTATAGCACCACTTTTTGGGCAGGAAAATCCGCTTACTATAATGCAAATTTTATGGATAAATCTGATTATGGATACCCTTGCCGCACTCGCTTTGGGTGGAGAAGCCGCTCTTAAACGGTATATGAAAGAACGTCCAAAAAAACGCGATGATGCGATAGTTAGCGGTGATATGTGGAAAGCCATATTTGTGGATTCTGCTTGGATATCATTTTTGAGTTTGCTTTTCCTGTTTTCACCACTCAAAGACATATTTTTTGAAAGTACCGATATTATGCACACCGCTTATTTCACATTCTTTGTTATGGTGGCTGTGTTCAACTCATTCAACGCTCGCACAGACCGCATAAATATTTTTGACAACCTAAGCGGCAACAAGAATTTCGTAAGAATTTTGGGATTAATAGTGGTTATTCAAATTGCATTAGTTTATTTGGGCGGTGAAATTTTCCGTTGCTACGGGCTGAATTTAAATCAGTGGGGTATAGTGCTTTTGTGCGCTGTATCTGTTATTCCAGTGGATATGGTTAGAAAAAAGTTTATGTCAAAAAGCGGAGCAGATTATGGCTAGCGTTAAGGAACTTCTATTTGGAAATCCCGAAGTGCTTCAAGTCACGATTATAATGTGCTTTGGTTGCATAGTTTGGCTTTGTGCTATGGTATCTATGTTAAAAAAAGAAAAGGAAGTTGTGGAGGAGAGAGCCTTAGCAAAAATTGACACAAAATCGGTAGAGAAGACATCTGGCCACGGAATTCAACTTACATACATTACTAAAAAAGAAATTATGGAACTCACTGCGGAACAAGTGAAAGGAATTCCAGAATCCGAGGTGGAAAAACTGCCCACGGCAATGAAAGATATGTTCAAAAGACGCAGAAATGAGGTTTTGCTAGCAGATAGGCAAAAAGAAAGCAATAAATAATACATACAAGTTGACAAAATTCCAAACTTTTGCTATATTTACACTTGGGAATTTCTATTCACAGTTCGCAAGGGTTTTGCGATAATCGAATAGATGGGCAAAACAATGAGCGAAGGTGAAGAAAAAATCGGAGGCGAATGTACATTCGCCAGTTTGGGGTTATCTCAAAAAGTTATGGATGCCGTTCAAAAAATTGGCTACGAAAATCCAACACCAATACAAATGCAAACAATACCCCTGCTTTTGGCGGGCAAAAATTTGCTAGGCACGGCACAAACAGGAACGGGCAAAACAGCGGCATTTACGTTGCCATTGCTATCTCGGCTGGATTTCAACGCTCAAAATCCCGCTATGCTGGTTCTAACGCCAACTAGAGAACTTGCAATTCAGGTTTCGGAGGCAATTCAAAAATACTCGTCTTTTATGAAAGACT
>CAZIMU010000170.1:0-4228 GCA_964540355.1 uncultured Fibrobacteraceae bacterium
TATTTTTCGTAAAAGCAGGGGTCGTCTGGAATGTGGCTTTTGCGGTAAAAGCCTGCAACCGAGCCATTTCGCTCAAAAACGAAAACGCTGTTGTGATAAACCCCTCTTGCTCTTTTTTCAAAAAAAGGAAAAATCAAAACGCAGTTCAGCAACTTGGCTAAATTTTTCCACTCCTCTATAATAGAAGAATCTTTGGAAATTGCATAATCAAAATATTTTTCGTTTTGCTCAAAAGGAAAATAAGGCGTGTGGCAAAGCTCCGGCAGCACAAGCAAATCAAATTTGCCCTTATTCGCCAAAGCCTTTGATTTATACCACTCTAGCGTTTTAGCCGAGTTCCCAAGCCACTTGCCTTGCAGAGAGAGAATTTTTATTTTTTGCATTTATTCATCCAAACCAAACGAATTTTGTGGAAAATGTTTAGCGGCAGAATTCAAAAAATTGTCAAACTGAGATGCCTCTCCATCTTTGTAAGTATTTTCAAAATATTCTTTTCGCCATTCCGTATAGTCAAACAAATCTCTTTTAAGCGCAAAAATAAAAAATTCCGTTTCAACTGAACCGAGCTTCTCCGTAAGGAGCTTCACGCCTTCGCTAATAATTACCTGTTCGTTTCTAATCATTTTCACTCTCCCACATAAGGATAAAATCAATTGGATTTATTATCCTTATTTTATCTGATTTAAAATTTAGCAATTTCTTGTCTGTTGTTATAAAAAAATCGCACTGAGCTATAATTGCCGCGGAAATATGTGCCGCATCCATATATTTTATCCCATTTTTCATAATCTCTGTAGCTTCTATATCTATTTGCAGACGTTTATCTATGCCTACATAAATTTTCGCATTTGATAAAAAATTCAAAATCTGCTCTTTTTTATACTTAAATGGATTGTCATAAATTTCTTCCAAAAGCACAAGGGAATAAGCAAGAGTTATTTTTTTGCTTGTAATAAGCAATTGAATACTCATCTTTGCATTTGATTCAAAAATTATGGTATTGCCTTTTTGGGTATCAAAAGGACGATTATAGCAACAATTGTCTAAGTATATTCTCACAAGATGCAATGTAGAAAATAACGCAATCCCTTCAAAACCAAATATGCACCGCTATTCCCGTTGCAAGCAAAGCAGAGCCTACCGTGTAGCCTATATTTCTACGCTGTTGCGCAGCGTTTGCTTTTTTCAAAGCCTTGTCGTATTCATCATCTGTATTACCTTGCGACATTTTTTTGTAATCATCGTATAACTTGTTTGAATTGATATGCTGATAAATTCCATACCCAAGCGCAACCGATCCAAGTACATCCAATCCAACAGCAACAAAAAAAGACGTATTGGATTTTTGTGTAGAAATTCCACTTTGTACATTCTGTACTTTCTGTACATTTTTAAATTCTGCAAACTCAGGTTCAGACTTGATTTTCCCAAACAACTCCGGTGATTTTTCCCTTATCACAGCGAGCAAGCCCATCATATCTTTGCTTTCCATCACAATGCTGCCAAGCAATTTGCCGTTTTTTGTTTCATATATCTCTATTGATATGGTCAATAATTCACCGAATTTACCTATGTTCCCTTGGCTAACATATTCCGCGTTCATTACCCTGCCTATTTCAACGGCACTACTTTGGGAAAGGCGTTCTGCTTCTTTTGGGTCTTTTGGTATGAGGGAGATTATGTTGTCTCGTGTTAGGACGGTGTAGTTTTCGCTGGGGAGTGTTTGCATTGCTTGGTTGCGAAATTCATCGGTTAAATGCCTTATTTCAGAAATGCTCATATCTATTTCTTCTGATGTGGTAATTAATTCTAAAACAGCAAGGGTTTTAGCGGCTTGCACGGTATTTGCAACGAGGAGTAGCATTAACAAAAATTTAAAATACTTCATTGGGTCTCCGTTATTATTTTTTCTTTACGCAACGAACGCTAACTAAGTCGATGTTTCTATCGCGTTTATCAAAAGTAACTTCATTTGAGTTGAAAACCATCTTAAATACATTAGATACAGCATCATCATCAATCCACCAATAGCCTTCTTTGCCATAATTTTGGAATTTATCACTATCATTATAGTAGCCAGCGGGTTTAGCTTCAAAACCAAAATCATCCGTACCATTGCCTCGTTCTTCCCAGCCACTCGTTGCCTTCAGTTTTCTTGCATCCTTATCAACTACGCGTTCCAACAACCATTGCAATTCGGTTCGACTTGGCAAATGAAAACCGGGTGGGCATAAATCATTCTTCGCCATATCAAGAGAATATAGTCTGCCATACTCTTCACAATTGGCATCATAACTATTAGCGCACTGGCTGTAAGGTACGCTGTTTCTTAAATTTTCCGCCATCCAGATTTGGTTATCTATTTCAACCGTATTATAATAGATAGGACTACCACCACTAATAGTTTTGATTGCAGTACCATATTCTTTCTTAGTGCCATTGGAGCAATAATGTGTTCTTTTTTCATCCTGAGATATCGTACAACCCAAACTTGAACTGCTTTGCCCTGCGCTTGAAGAGCTTGCAATGACAGATGAGCTACTGCTACTTTGCCCTGCGCTTGAAGAGCTTGCAATGACAGATGAGCTACTGCTACTTTGCCCTGCACTCGAAGAGCTTGCAATAAAGCTAGAACTGCTCTCTTCTGTGCTTGAAGACGATGCCTCGGAGCTTGAAGAGCTTGTAACAGAGCTTGCCTTTGCCCTGTTCTCGTAGGGTATAGGCTCAAAATTGCCAGAACAAGACAATAAAAGAGCTAGGAGGCAAGCGGAAATGATAGAGTTATAGTTATACATACAAAATCCCAATTTCAAATATACAAAAAATTCTATTTTACCTATATATGCGTTACTTTATCCTATTCACAAGCTTTTTTCTGTTTGCCGCCTGTGCTGGCAAAACACCACCACCACAAGTGGAGCCGCAAACAGGGTCTCAAACTCAAACCAATACCGTGTTTGTCAGAGACACAATTAGAAAAACAGACAGCGTTTATATAAAAGAAACCGAGTCTTTTAGAACCTTGCAAAAAAGCATAGATTCCCTGATTGCCAGAAAAGAAACGGACAAAGCCATTGATTTGCTGAAAAAACAGGTTCAGTATTACAATAATCTAGACCAGCTCGGTTTTAGAACTCTGCAACTTGCAAATTTGCTCCACAGAACGGGGCGCAGCGCAGAAGCACTTGCGATTTTGGAAAGTTTTGCTGTTTACAAACCTGCGGTAAATTTTTGGATAGATAGCGCAAATGTCCTTTACGATAAAATCTCGGCGGTGAGCAAAAGCCAAGAAACAAAGGTGGATCACGAAAAACAGGAAGTGATAAACTCCTTGACCGCCCAAATTCGTAACTTGAAAAATGCAAATGCAAATCCAGCACTTATGGAAGATTTAGCAGACAGCCTGCGCGCAATTGCCCCAGGGGATTCAGTTATGGCATGGCTTGCAAAGCAAATGCCTTCTCAGTCGGAAAATTCAGATACTTTTTGCGAAGAGCAAAGAAAAATTGCAGCAGCAAATTTTGCAGCATCTCGCAAGAACAAGGCAAAAGAAAATGCCCTCTTAACCGAAGCCATAGCTGCTTTAGATAAATGCTTAGAAAGAACTCCATCGCCAGATATGAAAAAGAAAGTTGAGCAAAATAAGGATATTTTGGAAAAAGTGAAGGCGGGCAAAAATTAGTTGAGAGCCAAAGTTTGAGAACTGAGAATTATTTTACAATTCTGGTAATTTTTGGAGTTTTGTTTAAGATATATTCTTGCACTCCTCTGCGACCTCTTGCCCCATACGCAGCTATAAGAAACATTCCTCAAAACAGCGATGTAACGGGAATTGCCGCTTGGGACAATGTTCTTGTGCCTTGGCTTGGAACTCCTTATTTGCCGGGCGGAACCACAAAAAACGGAGCGGATTGCAGCGGTTTTGTCAGTAGCGTGTATATGGAAAAAGAAAGAATGTATATTCCAAGAAGCACAACCGAGGAATATAAAATGGGAAAGGATGTAACTGTAGATAATTTAATTATAGGCGATTTGGTTTTTTTTGGCGAAGGCAAAAGAATTAGCCACGTTGGAATTTACGTGGGCAAAGGCAATTTTATTCACGCAAGTTCTTCTAACGGAGTTATGGTAAGCCCCTTGGAAGACAATTATTGGAAACCAAAATATATGGGAGCAAGGAGGTATTTATGAACAACACAGGAAAATTCGTTTTGAAAATTTTATGCCC
>CAZIMU010000171.1:0-4195 GCA_964540355.1 uncultured Fibrobacteraceae bacterium
ACAGCCGCACTACTGCTACTTGCTACAGCCGCACTGCTGCTGCTCGGTTTGCTTGAGCTGCTTGGCACGCTAACACAGTTGGGGTTGGTCTGTGGGCATACTGTAAACTCACCACATTCAACTTGTAATCCCTGGCATCTTGATGCTTCAATATCTACCTTAGCTATAAGGTCATACGTACCTACTGCTGGAGCATTCCATTTAAGAGCATTAGACGTCCAATCAACATCGCCATCCTTTACATCAAAATAAACACCAGTCGTTTTTACTTGGCATTTTAGCTTAGGTCTATTCGCCGCTGCAATAGGCGTACCTGCCACTCCTGTATTAACAGTCATCTCACAAGTAAGATTATATGGAGATTCAACAGAAGAAGAACTGCTTGGAGCTACACCTGAACTGCTTTGCAAATTTGAACTGGAAGAGCCGCTTGTGTTGCTATTGCTACTTGTGTTGCTGCCACCGCTTGAATTGCCTTCTGATGCACTAGAAGAAGAATTACTTCCTTCTACGCCAGAAGAATTTTTGGTTGCAGATGAACTAGATGGCAAAGCCGCTATTGACATTACGCGGTCGTGCATCTTGAGTTCCTCATTTTTTAAGGCAGTTGACATTTTTTTACTATCAATCTCCTCTATACTACCATGACCACAAGCAATTAGTATAACAACTGTCGCCACTGCTGCCAAGACAAGCGGCATTAAATTAATGAATTTAAATTTTTTAATCATAAAATAACCTCTTTGAATGTAGAAAAAAATCACACTCCCTAATAGTAAATATACATTTTTTTACAAAAAAATGACATTTCTAGTCAAAAAACCCGCTTTGCAAATTCAAAAAAACGCGCTTTTCGCCTTTTTTAGTGATATTTACGTAATCCCTAGTGGAATATATTTGGTTGTATCCAAACACAAAATCAAAAGTCTGCATTTTAATCCTAATTTTTGGTTCCGCAAAAAGCCTTTTCGCTCCCATTTCAGTCCACGGATTTGGCTCCCCATCTTTTGCAAAACCGCCTGCCAAAAATATGCCGCTCCCCTGCCACTGAATAGAAAGACCCGCATGTACAAGCCCATATAAATGAGAAGAATTATCGGGGGTTTGCCAAGCCCCCATATAACTGCCCATTCCCATAGCAAAACGGTAGCGATTCCCTAGAGCTGGGTCGGGACTAAAAAAATCAAGACCGTAAAGTTCGTTTGGAAAAATAAAATCGCCTCTATCGGTTCTGCGGAAATTTGCGCCGAACTCAGTTCCCGCGCTTATGGATATATACTCTGTAAGCGACTTTGTAATTGAAAGAATACCTTGGCTAGAGACATAAAGCGGAGCCTCTTGGTCAATGCTATGCACAGAAACTGCTTTGAAACCACCCGTTAGCTGCACCATAAAACCCTCTTTTGCAAACCACCTATCGTATTCTCCGCTCTGCCAAAGCCATTTAGCATAAGGGAATAGCGAACTAACTCCCACAGGTTCGTAAATAAAACCTATTGGCTCTGGCTCATCTTCATCATCCTCATAAGAACTTTTATCATAAATAGGATAGCCAGAAGCACCACTTGTTATATCTCTGCGTTCAATTTCAACAGCAATTTGCAAACGCTCTTTTTCAATGCCAAGAACTATTCCAGACCCGTTTTCTTTTAACAACTTTGTTTCTATATCGTAAATGCTATTTTGAAAAAAAGAAGTCGGTTCGTATTCATAAAATTTCGCCTTTGCAAAAAAATCACCATTGCCCATAAAAAACCGCTCAAAACGTAAATTTGGTTCCACGCCTCTAGTTCCTTGCCCGTAATAAGCCATTAAATTCAAATTGTAACCAAACTGATTCACAAAACGAAAATTGACATTTGCCGCAATGTTTGCACCAAAAAGCGTTCCGCCAAAACCTATAAGTGCAAGCGATAACTGCGGGTTGCTCTCCGAGTTTATCTGCAATAAAGAACCCGTATCCAAAACTAGATTCACTTCTCTATAAGAACCATCTTCTTGCAAATTTTTCAAAAAATTACGAACCCCAAGAATACCTGTATCCCTAGGATTCCAAAAACTTTTCAAATGTTCCTGAATTTCGGCAGGAATACTATCAAAAACGGGAATGTAAAGGAAACGCGGAAGGGGCGCAGTACCAGTAGTGGCGCGATTAATCGTGTCCCTACTTTGAGGTATCTGAGCTAGGCTAGAACGGCGGGCTTGAACAGCTTGGATTCCAGCTTCAAAGAGCGAGTCGGGATTTGGTTTTGAGTGGGGGCGCAAAATTATCAATGTGGAATCTTCGTGCCACAGTTTTTGCTGGTAGCGCTCTGCTGCCGAGCCATTTGTATCTCTTAGAGCAATGGGATTTGAAAAAATTCTAACAAATACCTCTTGCTCTCTATCTGCCACTGGAGGAAAGGGATAGTTCTCTGTGCTATCTATTTTGCGAAAGTGTATTTTGGAACCTATATCGGAACGCCAAAGGCTCTCTTGAATTCTCAAATCAAAAAAAACTTGCTCAAAATATGGCTTGCTTTCGATAAGTTCAACCAAAAAAGGAGTTCCATCTTCTCTGTGCTTTATTAACCATTCTTTTTGCCACAAAGCGACTTTTTTTTGTTGTTCTGCCTTTGGCAGAGAGTCCCAAGATTTAATCAATTCCCTTATTTGCGATGAGCTCCAGCCTGCGCTCCACAAAGCACCTGCAAAAGCACCCCACTCACTACCTACAACCGTATCTATTGGTATTTGAAACCTCTCTATTTCGCTCAAAACTCCCAAATGATATTCAATTGAAGAATAATCACCATTCATATATATCACCGCAGCACTTGTTTGAAACCACAAAAGAGCGGCGAATAAAATAGTCCTTGGAATTTTGAGCATATTTAAAAGATACAAATTTCCGGCTCCAACACAATGCCATGTTTTTTTCTAACTTCTTGAACTATTTTTTCCATAAGTACTTTTACATCACTTGCTGTTGCGCTTCCCCTATTCACAATAAAATTAGCGTGAAGCTCAGAAACCTGCGCATCCCCTACCCTGCACCCTTTAAGCCCGCAAGAATCTATTAAATATCCGGCAGATAAATGACTATCGGTTAAGGGCAAATTGCTGGTTGGATTTTTGAATACGGAACCAGCGTTTGGATATTTCAAAGGTTGCTTTTCGCGCCGCCAAGCCAAAACCTCTTTTCTGTTTTTGTTTATAACTTCACTCGGCATTGGAGTAAAATCAAATTCAGCGGAGACAATAATTTCATCTAGCATTTTAAATGCACTGCTTCTATAAGAGAATTTACATTCTTCATTTGTTCTTGTAACTATTCCCCCATAATTTGTCACCGAAACAACGCTCTTTATGCAATCCGAAATTTGCTGCCCGTGCGCTCCGGCATTCATAAAAATCGCACCTCCAATGGTTCCTGGAATACCGTCTAGTTTTTCTATTCCACCCAAACCTTTGTTTGCGGCAGCGTGAATAACATCGTGCAGGGATTTTCCAGCTTCCAAATTTTTCCCTATTTTCATAATCAAGCCATCATAACCCTTGTCGTTAAAAAGGATATTGCTTCCATTGCCCAAAATGAAAAACTTCTCATTGTTTTTTTTGCAAAACATCAACAATTCCCTAATCTCGGCTATGGACTTAGGTTCGGCAAATAACTTTGCTGGTCCGCCAATTTTAAAGGTGCTGTATTTTTTTAATGAGACATTTTGTGAAATCAATGCAAACCTCCGGCAAACCGTTATTATCAATATAAACCATATCCCATGTCCCATGTCCCATGTCCCTTTGCATTTTCATTCTCCTCTCAATATCGCTCTCGCTTATTCCTTTTTTCAATAGGCGTTCTCTTCTTATGTTTTCATCGGCTTCTACTACCCATATTTGCTGCATTTTTTTTGCGAAATCGTGCCATTTATATAAAACGGCGGCTTCTACAAATGGTGGGTTTCTTTTTTCAATTTCATGCTGCATAATGGGATGGACAATGCTCTCCAAAAGGCAGAGTTTTTGCTCATTACTGAAAACTATTTGCGAAATATAAGAGCGATTTATGCCATTCTCTTCAATAGCCTCTTTTCCAAACTCATCTGCAATTTTTTTTCGCAAATCCGCATTTTCCCTGTAAAGCTCGTGAGCAAGGGCATCGGCATCCAAAACCTCAAAACCCGCCTCCCTAACAACAGATGCCACAAGAGAT
>CAZIMU010000172.1:0-4193 GCA_964540355.1 uncultured Fibrobacteraceae bacterium
GGTTAAATTTTGGTAGCTTTGGGCAAAAAGAGCACAAACTGCTGTTGATAAAATAAGTGCAATTCTGCTAAAGCTCATAATTCACGCCTTGCCAATGCTGATAAATTCAAAACCAATTTTCTTTAACTCTTCGCCATCTAGAATATTGCGGCCATCAAAAACCAAAGCAGGCTTGCTCATTGAATCGTAGATTTTTTTCCAGTCTAAGCTAGTGTATTGCTGCCATTCGGTGCAAAGCAAAATGGCATGAGCATCTTTTGCAGCCTCGTAGGGGTCTTCAGTTAATTGAACCTTGTCCAAAACATCGCTCAAATCGCGCCTCGCATCTGGCAGTGCTTTGCAATCGGTTATAACTGGAACTGCACGTTCTTCCAAAAGCTCCCTTACAACCAAGTGAGCAGGGCTTTCGCGAGTATCATTTGTATTTGCTTTGAATGCAAAACCAAAAACAGCCACCTTTTTGGCCGCTATGGTATTGAACATAGAGCGCAAAACTCGTTTCACAGAGCGGTTTGTTTGCCATTCATTTATTTTAACAACGCTTTCCCAATAAGCGGCAACTTCAGGGAGTCCATAATGTTCGCATAGGTAAACCAAATTCAAAATATCTTTTTTAAAACAAGAACCTCCAAAACCTATGGAGGCTTTTAGGAATTTTGAACCAATGCGGGTATCTTTGCCTATGGCATTTGCAATTTCGTCTATATTTGCGCCTGTTTTTTCGCAAAGCGCGCTAAGGCTGTTTATGCTGGATATTCTCTGCGCCAAAAATGCGTTGGCGGTTAATTTTGAAAGCTCGGAACTCCACAAATTGGTGGTGATGATGCGCTCTCTTGGAACCCAGTTTGCGTAAATTTTTGCTATTTCTTCTACCGCAGCAAGCCCCTCTTTGCTTTGGTGCCCGCCGATCAAAACCCTGTCTGGGTTTTCCAAATCCGCTATTGCACTTCCCTCTGCTAAAAACTCAGGGTTGCTCACAATATCAAAGCGAAATCCTTTATCGCTGCCGTTCAAAATGCGTTCCATAGATTCTGCGGTGCGCACCGGCAGGGTGCTTTTTTCAACAACAATTTTTCCCTTATCGCTTGCGGCCAAAATGTTGCGGGCTGTTTTTTCAAGGTATTGCAAATCGCTGGCTTTGCCAGCTCCAAATCCAAAAGTTTTGGTGGGCGTATTAACGCTCACAAAAATTATATCTGCTTCTTTTATGCTTGCATCTATATCTGTTCCAAAAAACAGGTTTTTGCCTCTGGTGCTTTCCACAATTTCTTTTAATCCGGGTTCATAAACGGGCAAATCATCACTATTCCAAGCATCTATGCGAGCGGCATTTATATCCACTATCTTCACTTGATATTGCGGGCATTTCTTGGCAATCATAGCCATAGTAGGCCCACCTACATACCCCGCCCCTATGCACAAGATTTTCTTTTCAAAAGACATATCACTCCACAACTCTAAAGAAAACTTCCAATGGTTCTCTTTCGCTTTCAAAAGAGTTTACCAAACTATCCGCTTTTGGATAGCCAAAAGGCAAGGCTAGCAAAAATAGCAAATTTTCGGAATTTGGAATGTGCTTGCGCAGCAAATCTGGGTAGGCCATTGCGCTGTACTGTGGACAACAGCCCAATCCATTATTGTGTAATTCAGTTATGAGGGCTTGGAGAAACAAGCCGCAGTCCAAAAAGGTACCTTGCGCGAATTCACCTTTGTTCACCGCCAAAAAGAAAACCTGCTTTGCGCCAAAAAAACGATAATTTTCCGCATCGTGCGCTTTGCGTTTTTCTTTGTCTTCTCTGGCTATGCCCTTGTGTGTTAAAAAAGCCTTTCCCAAATCGATGGCTCTTTTTTTGAAAGCCTCCGGCAAAGGATCCAAGCTGTATTTATATTCAAAAGCCGGGGCTTTGCCGCTGTTAAAGGCTGATATATAATCTGTTCGTAAATTTTCCAAAGCCTGCCCTTGAACCAGAATGAGTTTCCAAGGCTGCGTATTCTTGCTACTCGGCGCACTGCGGCTTGCCGCAAGCACCAAAGACTGTACAATATCAGCTGGAACTATCTCACCTGTAAAATCACGGACAGACTTTCGCATAAATTAATAATAACTTGGGCAAGTACTTACAAGCTCTCCGCCAGCAATTTCGCAATACACTGCAGGAAAGTCCTCATCAAGGTCTATACAAACCCCATATATGTAGCAACCGTTGCCGCTGCCGCTGCCGCCGCCGCCGCCGCCACCGCCGCCGCCACCGCCGCCACCGCCGCCACTAGGCTCGTAGGAAGGTTCGCCATCCCATGTAGGAGGCTCAATGCCAGAATTAAAACTGCCGTCTGCGGAACATCCAAATAAAAACGCCGCAGAAATAAAAGCGAGAATGAGAATTTTTTTCATATTAGCCTCCTAGAAATTTATGAATCCGCCGAATGAATAGAACATATTCCTATCATTAAAGCCACGGAATGGATTATTAAACATCTCTTTGGCAACAGATGCTTCCACTGCCCAGCCTGTTCTTTGATAGCGAACACCGGCAGAAGCGTCAGTTCCAATATTATGCGATATAGACAAGTCGTATGTCTTATTGTTTCTATCCCCATCTCCTGATATCAAATTTATAGAATGGGCGGCACCAGCAAAAGCGAGCCAGTTTTCAGTCAAAGCAACTTCTCCCAAAATATTTGGAGAAATTACAAGTCCCATCTGATTGTCGCTCTTGCTCTTTCCAATTTTATCCAAGAACTTTATAAAAAAGAAATTATTTGAGCCAATTAGAACTCTTGCAATTGAATTTTCCAAAACGGCATAACTTAAATTGAAATTAAGTGCTGTGCCAAGAAAGGAATTTTCATCAATATCTTTATTATCGTCTTTATCTACTCGTGTGCCTCCAGTACGAATAACATTTAAGTATCCATCATAATTCAAAGAACCAACACTACCAGTTAAACCTACATTAGCTTTTATCTCAGAGAAGTCTTCGCTGGTTTCATCGCCTTTAACATCTGTGGAATAGCTTCTGCCATAAGTTAGCCAGCCTGTATTTGCATAAAGAGTCGCAGATCCAATAGGTATGGAAAAATAAAGCCCTATATTATCGCCTGCCAAAGTAGTTCTTTGGTTTAAATCTGTAGTTTTGTCAGAATGCCATACTTTTCCCACAGAATAATCTATTGCAAAACCAAAAGATGAATTAGCATAGCCCAAAACCAAAGCTGCTGGGCGGCCTATTGGGGACTGATCCAAGCCTAACAAAATAGAGCCACTGCCAGCCGGAAAAGCCGTATAGCCTAATTGGTCTATTGGAGCAACATAAAAGAATTTTTGCCCATTGATATCGCTTGGTGTTGAAACCAAGTCTCTCACAGAAGATGCCGCACCCACAGTCCCGTAGGGGTTATAGGAATGTCCGCGGACGGAATCAAAAATAGTTTTGCCTTCGGGAACTGCTGGAGCTTCTGCCGAACTTGAAGAAACTGGCGCATAAACCACAGCTTCAGAAGAACTGGAGGGCGCAGAATCCATATAAATAATGGAATCCAAAAACGCCGGAGGGATAGCCGCTGGAGCTGCAACCGGAGCTGGAGCCTGAGGGGCAGCAACTGGAGCAGCAGCCCTAGGAGGAGTAGCCGGAGCGCTAGCAGGCGGAGCAGCCTGAGGGGCAACTGGAAGATAGGTAGCCGGAGGGGCAACCGGAGGGGAAGCCTGTTGAACCTTCTGCTGTGCAAAAGCAATAGTCGCGGTCAAAAGGCATAACGCGGAAAGTTTGAAAATATTCATGGGGTAAATATAGTAATTAATGATTAACTCAATGTTTGGGACAAGGGATATGGGATAAGGGACATGAATATGCAGAAAAATCATATCCCCTGTCCCTAGTCCCTTGTCCCAGAGCACTTAAATATGAGTTAATCAGCGTTTACTATATTATTGCATGTACATAGTATGTGCATCAGGAGGGAATATGGAAAGCTTTTTTAAAGCTGTATTTTTCACGTTTATTGCCATTTGGGCTTTAGCTAGGCCCCTTGACGTCACAATTGAAGATTTAAAGCGAGGATTTAATATGATTAAATCTATATGGTTGACTAAATAGCTATATTACCCATCATGGATGTCGTTTTCCTGTCAAGATTGCAGTTTGCCATAACAACGGTATATCATTTTTTGTTTGTACCCTTGACCATAGGCTTGG
>CAZIMU010000173.1:0-4187 GCA_964540355.1 uncultured Fibrobacteraceae bacterium
CATGATAGTAAAATTAGAAAATTTTCTAATTTCCAAACGTGCTATCCATAACAATCAACAAACATAATGCGGGGCAAAGGCTAGATCGCTTTTTGCGCAAGGCTTTTCCGGTTGCGCCTCTTGGTTTGCTGTTTTCTGTTATACGCAAAAAAAAGGTTAGGGTGAATGGGGTAGTGGGGAAGGCTGCTCAGATGCTGTGCGAAAATGATGCTGTGCAAATTTACGAAAATTTACCGCAAGTTCAAAAAAAGGTAACTTTTGAGCAAACAAAAACTTATGCAAAAGAAAAGCTGTGTTTTGTTTTTCAGAATTCGGATTTTGCAATTCTCAACAAACCTTGCGGTCTTGCCAGTCAATCTGGCAGCGGTGTTAAGGAAGAGGAATGTTTGGTTGGAATGCTTGAAATTTGGGCGCAGGAACAGGGCATTGATTTTAAGCCAGCTCTTGTGCATCGCTTGGATAAAGAGACATCGGGTTTGCTGATAGCGGCTCTTTCTGGGCAGGCTGCGCGTGAGTTTGGAAATATAATTAGAGAGAGAAAAATAAAGAAGGAATATTTAGCTTTGGTGAAAGGGCATTTGCCGCAAAAAAAAGGAAAGATAAGTATGCAGCTCCCAGGCGATGATAGAATTTCTGAAACTAATTGGATTGTGGAAAAAAAATTTGAGGAATGTGATTTGGTGCGTGTGGGTTTGGAAACGGGGCATAAGCATCAAATAAGAATTAGCTTTGCGCAAAATGGGCATCCGCTTTTGGGAGACACCAGATATGGGGATTTTGCCTTTAATAGAAAAATGAAAAAAGAGTTTGGGCTTTCTAGGCTTTTTTTACACGCTGCACTTTTGGAATTCAATTGGAAAGGGGAGAGGATAAAGGTGGAAGCTCCTTTGCCAAAGGAGTTGGAGAAATTTCTAAATTCTTTTTATGACTGATTTCCATCAAACCGATGAGCCGCAGAGCGGCGAGACCATAGCCATTATTAACACAAACAGGGGGCAAATGAAACTTCGCTTGTTTCCTGAGCTTGTGGGGGTAGCGGCAGAGAATTTTATTGAGCTTGCTAAGCAAGGTAAATACAACAATGTTCCTTTTCACAGGGTCATAAAAGATTTTATGATTCAAGGTGGCGATTTCACAAATAAAAACGGCACCGGAGGTCACGCTGCTGCCGGCGAAGGCGAGAATATAGGCGATGTTTACGACCCTCGCTTGAAGCATATCAGAGGTGCTCTTTCTTGGGCAAAAACAAGTGCCCCAAATTCCATAGGCAGCCAGTTCTTTATTGTTCATGGAGAAAAGGGCGCTCATTTCTTAGATCATCCTCCAAAAGGACATTCCCACGAGGGTTACACAGTTTTTGGGCAGCTTTACGAGGGTTTTGGCACTTTAGACTCCATTGCAGAGACAAAAACCGATGGCAGAGACAGGCCAAAAGAGGAAATTATCATAGAGAGCGTGGAAATTACTACTTTACCATCTATGAAAACAGTATATAACTTCAGCGCAGGTCCCAGTATTCTTCCCAAGCAAGCAACAGAAGAAGCAAAAGCGGCCATTGCAGATTTCGCAGGTACTGGAATAGGTATTTTGGAAATAAGCCACCGTACCAAGCACGTAGAGGGAATGGTTGCAGAAACAGAATCTCTTTTGAAAGAATTGCTCTCAATACCAGAAGGTTATGAGATTTTATTCTTGGGCGGCGGAGCATCGCTTCAATTCTGCATGGTTCCAATAAATTTGCTCGGCGCAAATTCCGTTGCGGACTACACAGACACAGGCGTTTGGGCAAACAAGGCTCTAAAAGAGGCAAAAAAATTCGGCAAGGTGAATGTGGTTTGCTCTTCCAAAGACTCCACATACAACCATATTCCCAAAACCTTTGAGCAAACATCAGGTGCAACTTATTTGCACGTAACTAGCAACAATACCATTTACGGAACGCAATGGAAGGAATTTCCCAAAGCGAACACTTATTTGGTTAGTGATATGAGTTCTGATATTTTGAGTCGCCCAATAGATGTTTCAAAATTTGGGCTTATATATGCAGGTGCGCAAAAGAATATGGGACCTGCTGGCGTGGCTACCGTTATAGTTAGAAACGATATTTTGGGCAAGGTGGAACGCGATATCCCAACAATGCTGGATTACCGCACACACATTCCAGAAAAGAGCATGTTCAACACCCCGCCAGTATTTTCCATTTATGTTATGAACAGAGTTTTGCACTGGTTGAAAAATTTGGGCGGTGTTGCCGCAATGGAAAAAATAAATGCCAAAAAATCCGCTATGCTTTACGATGCTCTGGATAACTCAAAGCTATTCAAAGGCACGGCAGCAAAAGAAGACCGCTCAACAATGAATATTCCATTTGTGTTCAAAGAAGATGCTGTAGCCGCAGATAAAAAAGAGGCACTGGAAAAGGAATTTTTGAAAACCGCTGTGGAAAAAGGTTTGGAGCAGTTGAAAGGTCACCGTTCAGTTGGCGGCTTTAGGGCAAGCATTTACAATGCTATGCCAATAGAGGGCGTTGAAACTCTGGTTGCTTTTATGGCTGAGTTTGAGAAGAAGACTTTTGGTTAGACTTGAGAATTTGTTGATGGTGTGCTGTTATTTTCCGCACTTGCTGGTGTATGTGGGCGAGGTCTTTTGAGTAAACCGCTTTCGTGTGCATCTCCAGCAAGCAAAATATATTTGCAAGAGCCAAAAGGCTTAAATTTCCTTGCTTTTGGTCGTAGCACAAAGCCTTTATAGTCTGAACTAAATAAGAATCGTTTGAATCGCCGTTCTTGATTTCTGGAAAGCAGGGTAATTTGCGATGATTCAAAAAATCTTCAAGATCAGACATAACTTTCTTGGCATCGTGTAGCATAAAGGAAGCAAGAACTACGCAAGCAACTAGAAATGCTATTTCAGTGTTGATAAGCCTCTCCTTTTCCAAAGATCCTTTTTTAATTTTGAGGATTTTCACTTCAACAATGGCTTTGAATATACACGCGCAAATTTTGTGGCGGTCAAGTTGCTTGTTGGAGTGCCGCATAAACTCTGCTTTGATTTTGTTTTTGGAAGAGTTATACCAAGATTCCATATTGTGGCGCATTTCGGATTTATTGCCAGGATTGTCCATTAAATAAAACATATTACTTTCATCTGAAAGTTTATAGCCTAGTATGGGCTTTATAACATTATTCCAAATTTCTTCAAATTTAACTTCTTTCATAAATCTCTATTGCATCCTTTGTCAAAACAATTATTTCTATATCATCTATATCATCATCTCTGTTGTCCACTCGCATTGCTTTTTCAAATCCAGTGTCAGGAAGCTTAATGGTATCTCGCACAAATTCACCAATTCCTATTCGCATATTTTCTGTCATAATTTGTCTCCTTTTTTACATTAATATAGTAAATGCTGATTAACTCATATTTAAGTATTCAGCGACACGGGACTAGGGACAGGGGATATGATTTTTATTACAAAACAGCATCAAAAGCCATTTTTTTTGCATATTCATGTCCCTTATCCCATATCCCTTATCCCAAACATTAAGTTAATCATTGCTTACTATAGTAAATTTAAAATAAAAGCATATTCCTCTTCATTAGGGGCAAAATCATCTGCATTTTCACGCAGAGCCTGTTCCAATTCCTGCCCTGTGAACCAAATTATTTTTTGAACTTCGCTTTCCTGAATTTTAAGCATAAGTTTTTCGTTTTCGGTGATTTTCGCTATAAAAAAGCTCTGTATTTCGCGGTCAACATCGCCATTTGGCATAACTTGCTCGCTGGCAGAATCGTTTATATATTCCAGCCTGCTCTCTTCAAGCCGCAAACCTAGCTCTTCTTCCAATTCCCTGAGTGCCGCTGTTATTATTTTCTCGCCAGAACTTATGTGCCCAGCCGCGCTTACGTCTAATTTATTGGGAAATGAATCTTTATCCTTAGACCTTAGCTGGAAAAGAGTGCGTTTGTCAAAATCAAAAATTTGTATGTGCACCGTTCTGTGCCACAATTTGTTTTTGTGAATTTCGCTCCGTGGCAATTTTTGCCCTATGTAGTTGCCGTTGGAATCGCACACGTCTATTATTTCTTGCATATTGTGGGAAGATAGTAAAACAATTTTCTATATTAAACACAAATTTCGGAATATAGCTCAGCCTGGTAGAGCGTCTGCTTCGGGAGCAGAAGGT
>CAZIMU010000174.1:0-4172 GCA_964540355.1 uncultured Fibrobacteraceae bacterium
CCAAATCGCAAAAAGGCTCGGTGTGCATAGTTCTAGCTTGATACGGTTTTTAAGGAATAAAAGGTAATTTGTGCATTGCGCCGTGCCTAGTGCAAATATAAGAGGAAACATCAACTGCCAGTTTATGTGCTTCCCTTATGCTTTTTCCTTGAAGCAAAGCACCCACAAACGCACCGGCAAAAGAATCTCCTGCTCCAACGGTATCTATGGCATTTACTTTTGGCGTATCTAAATACGAGGTTTCGCCCTTTGCGAACACATAACTGCCCACGCTGCCTTTTGTTTCAATAACAATATTCAGGTTATATTCTTTCAATAAATGCAAGCATATTTCCTGTTCGTCTTTTTTCTCAAGTTCAAATAAACGAGCTACCTCAATAACCTCTTCTTCATTTATTTTCAATATGTTGCTAATCAGCAGCGATTCGTGTATTATTTTTTTGCTGTAAAAATTCTGCCTTAAATTTATGTCAAAAATTTTGAGCGCATTTTTGGGAACAAGCTCTAAAAAACTGCGAATGGTTTTGCGAGATGTTTCATTGCGTTGTGCGAGTGTGCCAAAGCAAACAGCGGAAGAGTTCTGTGCTAGTTCTTTTGTTCGTTCCGTGAAAGGGATATTGTCCCAAGCAACGTTTTCGCATATCTCATATTTGGGAATACCTTTGTCATTTAACTCAACCTTAACTGTTCCTGTTGGGTAATTGACGGTTTCAACCGAAAGCCTGAGTTCTTTTTCTGCAAAAATTTTCAAAATCTCTTCGCCTAGCAAATCCTTGCCAACCGCACTTACAACATAGCTCTCAAAACCGAACTGCGAAGCGTGATAGGCAAAATTGGCAGGCGCGCCGCCTGGTACTTTCCGCTCTGGGAATATATCCCACAGCATTTCGCCTATGCCTACTATCATATTTTTTCAAATATAAAAAATTTCTATATTCTCCCCAAACCCAGAGGGCATATTTATGGCTTGCAGTGAAGAGCAAAAAAGTGAAAAAAAGGATTTTCTAAAAGAAGCGGAATATGCGCTTGCCAAGAATAGGCGTGTATTTTTGTGGGGGCCTGTGGAAGATTCCAGCGCAGAAAAACTGGTGAAGCAGTTTCTCTATTTAGATTCCATTTCAAACGAAGATATTTATTTCTTTATCAACAGCCCTGGTGGTGCAATTTCCAGCGGGCTTTCCATTTACGATTGCATAAAGGCTATAAAAAGCCCTGTAGTCACTATATGTGCGGGGCAAGCTGCTTCTTTTGGCGCGGTGCTTTTATGCGCGGGCGCAAAGGGCAGGCGCTATGCTTGGCCAAATGCTAGGATAATGATTCACCAGCCGCTTATATCTGGAGAATTTGTGGCACCAGCGAGCGACCTTGCAATACAAGCAGAAGAAATGCTCCGTATTCGCGATGTACTCAACGGAATTTTCAGCGAACATACTGGCAAATCCAAAGAAGAGCTAGAGCATGATACCGACCGCGATAACTTTATGAGTGCGGAACAGGCAAAAAAATACGGCATTGTTGACGAAGTGAAAACCATACATTAAATTAGCGGAAACTTAAAATGGGATTATTTTCTGCAATAAAAGCGGGGCTTTCAAAAACTCGCGAGACCCTAATGGGCGAATTCAAGTCCATAGCGGGCGTTGGAAAAATCACAGATGAAATGCTTGAACATTTGGAAGAGCATTTGATAAAAGCCGATGTTGGAGTGGAAGCTGCATTTTTATTGACCGATGCTTTGAGAGAACACGGGCTTGGAAAAAGTTTAACGCAAAGCGAGATAAATTCAATTTTACGAAAAGAGGCAGAGCGTTTGCTTATAGACCCACCCGAACTCAAATGGGAAAACAAACCGCACGTTGTTTTGATAATAGGCGTGAATGGAGCTGGCAAAACAACCACCATTGGCAAATTGGCGCACCGCTTAAAGCAAGAAGGAAAATCCGTTTTGCTCGCCGCAGGCGATACCTTCAGAGCCGCAGCCATTGAGCAGCTGGAAACTTGGGCGCAGCGTTCAGGTGCAGATTTTGTGCGCCACCAAGAAAACTCCGACCCAAGCGCAGTTGCCTATGATGCTTGCAAAGCCGCCATTGCAAGGGAGAACGATATTGTGTTTATAGATACCGCTGGAAGGTTGCACAACAAAGAGCATTTAATGGAGGAATTGCATAAAACGGTACGAGTTGTGAAAAAAATAAATGAAAATTTCCCGCACGATATTTGGCTCGTTATAGATGGAAATTCGGGGCAGAATGTCATTAAGCAAGTTCAAACTTTTCATCAAAATTTTAAGCTCACCGGTTTGATTGTAACAAAATTAGATGGCACTGCAAAAGGCGGTTCAGTTCTTTCCATAGCGAGCGAACTGAAAATCCCGATTATTTGGATTGGCGTTGGAGAAAAAATTGAGCAGCTTGTTCCCTTTGACAAAGCGGAATATATAAACGGCTTGTTTGAGGATGGATAAAAATGAAAACCATTGTCGTTAAAATAGGTGGCTCGCTGGCGGTGGATGATGGCAAATTGCTCAATTTTGCCAAAGCTTCTGCGGAGATGTCTAAAAGCTGCAAATTGATTATTGTTCACGGTGGTGGCAAAGATATAAATGCAAACCTCGCCTTGTTAAACGAAGAACCAAAATTCTTAAACGGGCTAAGGGTAACAACTCCAGCGATAATGGATATGGTGGAAATGACTTTAAGCGGCAAGGTTGGCAAAAAACTTGTTAGAATGTTGCTTTCAGAGGGTGCAAACGCAGCTGGGATTTCTGGTGTGGATGCAAAACTCCTTGAAGCAAAAAAATTGGAAGGCAAAGGGGATTTGGGAGCGGTTGGCGATATTTTCAGGGTGAATCCAAAAATTTTGGAAGTTCTTTTGGAAGCAGGCATAACTCCTGTTGTTTCGCCTGTATCTTATGGCGATGGAATTGCTTACAATGTTAATGCAGATACCGCCGCATCTGAAATTGCGGTTGCTTTGAAAGCGGACTGTTTTATTTTGATAAGCGATATAAGCGGGGTTCTAGACGGAGACAAAAAAATAATTCCGCATTTGAATAAAGAACTTGCATACGAGCTGATTAAAAGCGAAGTTATAAATGGTGGTATGATACCAAAAGTTCAGGGTGCTTTGGAATCCATAGAAAGGGGACTAAAATCCATTCACATTGTGGGGTGGGAGGGTGCAGAGGCTTTTAAAAGGCAGATTGAGGGCACTGTGAATAATGGAACTATTATTGTCTGATTCCCAAAGAGCATTTCGTTCAGCAATCGGGAAAATCCCAAAAATCGGGTGAATCGGGGTTCAGACAATTAACGCGGAATTCCCAGCGAATCATGGAGGTGGGCAATGGAATCTGCTTTTTTTTGCAGAGCGGGGTTGTTTGCGGAGGTGACTCTCAATGTCGGCTGTAGTATAGCCTTTCTTTATAAGTCTCAAAATTTCTTTACGATTTTTGTTGCGACCAATATCAATGCCATCCTCGTGCCCTTCCTCATACCTAACCGCCAAGGCTTCTTCCATATTCCATTCACCTCTTATCAACATATTTAAAACCTCCGAACTATGCCTATTCAGAAAAGATACTAAAATATTTTTGTTTATGCAATCCTTCACTGCCAATTTGATAGCATCACGAAGCTCCATAGACTTTAAATTCTTTTTTATCTCCGCTATGAATTCCTCGTAACCACTCAAAACAGGGCTTTTGAGTGCCATATCTGCATTACGACCCTTATTTATATTGTAAACTCTTACCAAAAGCTCCAAATATAAATCGGGGGTTTTAAAATTATAGGAATCGGATAATTTAAGTTCCTTGTAATCTGGGAATTTTTTATCGCCGTTGTATAGAACTATGAATTCTGGAGAGGGTATCATTACCCTTTTCTGTTTATAAAGGCTTTTCCTATCAACTATCATAGCATATTCCGCCGACAAATACTGGAGCATCCTCAGCGGCATATTGTTGTTGATTGAAGATTGGTGCTCAATGAGTACTATGAGCCTATCTTCTAGCACAAAGGCTATATCGTTTATTTGATCCATATAAAGCACATCCGAGAGAGTCACAATCTCTATTTTTGTGCTTTCAGGGTAGCTTTTGCCACTAATTGCGCTATATAGCTCCAAAAGATTGCTTTTTTCGCTGAACAGCCTTGTGAAAACGCTATCCT
>CAZIMU010000175.1:0-4140 GCA_964540355.1 uncultured Fibrobacteraceae bacterium
AATTTGGATGCCCTAACTTATGCTGGCAACATAGAAAATCTAAAAGATGTAGAAAGCAACCCGCATTACAAATTTTTCAAAGGCGATATAACAAAGGAACAGGATATTTTTAAAGCTGGAGATTTGCTGCCAAGCAAACTAGATGCTATTGTGCATTTTGCGGCAGAATCGCACGTTGACAATTCCATAAAAAACCCGGGCGTATTTGTTCGCACAAATGTGGAGGGAACATTGAACCTGCTGAAATATGCAAAAGAAAAAGGCATAAGGCATTTGCAGGTTAGCACAGACGAGGTTTACGGATCTCTCGGAAGCACAGGCTACTTTACCGAAGACACGCCTCTTGCCGCCAACAGCCCCTACAGTGCCTCAAAAGCAGGTGCAGACCTATTAGTACGGGCTTGGCACGAAACTTACAAATTAGATACCGTTATCACCCGTTGCTCAAATAACTATGGGCCATACCAATTCCCCGAAAAGCTGATACCCCTTGCGGTCACAAACTTGATGCAGGGCAAAAAAATCCCCGTTTATGGCAAGGGTCTTAACATTCGCGACTGGCTCCACGTAGAAGACCATTGCAGCGGAATTTTGCTCGCGCTTGAAAAAGGAGAATCTGGCAGGATATATAACATAGGTGGCAACAATGAATGGAAAAACATAGATATTGCAAAAGAACTTGTTAAAATAATGAAAATGGATGAATCCCAAATTGAATTTGTCACAGATAGGCTTGGGCACGATTTGCGCTATGCCATAGATGCCACACGCATACGCAAAGAACTGGGCTGGGAACCGAGATACACATTCAGCACAGGACTACCCGAAACCGTCAAATGGTATGTGGAAAACGAAGCCTGGTGGAAGCCTTTGAAAGCAAAGAGTTAATTTAGACCTCAGCTTGACAATTTTGTCGTTTATTTCTATATTAGCGGGGGAAATAATAAACAAAATGGAGGTCTATTATGAAGACACTTAAAATCTTATCATTCCTGCTCATTGGAACAATAGGAGTTCAAACAATCTTTGCAGACGACTCAATGAAAATAGGCGTCAGAGCTGGCTTAAACCTTGCGAGTATGGCATACAGTGGCAGCACTTCTAGAGACAGAGAAAGCTTCTCTAACGGAGTGAGCCAGGGCAGAAGTTCTTATAAACGAACTTCTGATGAATCACAAATGGGTGGTAATCTCATAGGTATTCTAATTGGCACGGTGATAGATATAAAAATCGCAGATTTCCTCTATATTCAGCCCGGAATTATGTTAAGCTCAAAAGGTCAAGATACAAAAATAGAGGATGAAGAAACCCGTATTTCTGCAAGCAGTCCTCGTATTGATAAAGGAAAATACAATCAGAGATTTAATCCGTATTATGTTGATATACCTGTGATGCTTTCGTTAAAAGGAACTCTTGCTGAAAATTTAGCTTTGAGAGCGCATGCCGGTCCATACCTCGGTTTGGGCTTGTTTGGAAAAGGCGAGACTTCATCTGAGGAGTATAACAATGGTGTTCCTGATTCCGATAATGGCAAAAGAAAAATAAAAAATCTATTCTCCATAACAGAGGAAGAAAAAGAAGAATTCAGATTTGGCGGCTTGAGCAGGTTCAATTTTGGAATTGGCTTTGGCACCGGCATTGAATTTAGCCATTTTTATGTAGGACTTAGCTATAATTATGGCTTAACCAGCGCAATGAAAAAGTATGACTACTTGGAGGCTGAAGACGGGGGGCAATACATTGAAAAAGGGACTCGTGAAGTCAATATTTATGAACGCACTTTAAGCATCACAATGGGATATAATATATAAATATATCAAACGAGTGGTATTTACTATATTTAAAACCGAGGCTTAAGGTGAATATATTAAGTTTTGGGGTGATACTACTCTTAGCTGGCTGCGGAGCGGAATGGACAAGTGGAGAGGTTGGCAAAACTCCTTGCTCTTTTGACGAATTTCTGCCTAATGTGGGCAAGGCACTTAAAATGGCAACCGGCAATAATGGGAATGAGCTTTATATTTTAGACGATTTTTCTTATGTGTACTCCTATAAGCGGGATAATTTATATGAGTGCGCCTTTAATTTGGAAAATACATATAGGTTTAATGGGTTTCCCAAAGACGTTATTTTTGCAAACAATAATTTTTATGTTCAAGACGGAGCCTATTTAAAAACCAAAGACGACAAAGAACTCTGCTATGCCAAAAACGGGGCTTTTGCAGTTAGCGGGAATGAGCTTGCTGTTGGAGATAAATTTGGGGTGGAAATTTGGAGTATATCCGGTTCTAATTGTGCCAAAAAAGGCAACATACCTTCTCAAAGCGTTTTGGCTTTGGCAGCGACCAACAGCGAATATTATGTTGCAGAAGCTCAAAATCTTGCCATATACTCAAAAAACGGGGATTTAATCCGCAGAGAATCTATGTCTTCTACCCCAGGAGACGAAAAAAACTTCTGCTCCGCAGACAGAATAGCCGCAAATGACTACGGAATTTACCTTTTGGACAAAAAATGCAGAAAAATAGGTGTTTTTGATAATCAAGCATTTTGGCGCAAAACCATAAGTTTGGACTCCCTCGGCATAAGAAATCCTTTGGATATAGGCTCAGGTGAGTATTCTTATATCTTCATCATGCTCTCAAACGGGATTGAAAGGGTGAATGTGTTTTAGTAACATTGGCACAGTTTTTGCACATCACATATATACTATTAAATGTCCCTTATGTTGTTAAAAACTAAAGGATTAGCTTGATAGTGCCGATATAAAGTGTAGATTTAACGAAAAAGAGGTCCTTATGCCAGCAATGTCAGTAGGTGGTTTAGCGTCCGGCTTGGATACTAACAACATAATAGCGCAGCTCACAGCACTTGAGCAGGCTAAGGTCACGCGTGAAGTCAAGAAAAAAGAGAATGCTCAAAGTACGATGGATAAATTCAAAGAGCTTGAAACCAAGCTTTTGAGTTTGCAAACCAAGGCAAAGGGCCTTGAACTGCCAAAAGATTTCAATTTATTCAAATCAACTTCCAATTATGAGGATTATGCCACTGTATCTGGAGGCGAAGGTGCCTCAGCAGGTAGTTACGAATTAGTTGTTAAGCAGCTTGCAAGCACGTTAAAAGTTGCCTCCAATTCTTTTTCTGCGGTAAACAAATCTATGTTTGATCTAGGTTTAATGGCCAAAACTGATGATCCCATTACTGTAACCTTGTCAACTAGTCAAGCCGCACAAAAAACCGATCCAAAAAAAACTGTTGATATAGTTATAAACCAAAGCGACACTTTAAAAGATATTGTAAATAAAATAAATTCCGCAGAAGGGACAGGTGTTAAAGCCAGCATAATGTCAATGGCAAACGGAGACAACCGCATTGTTTTAACTTCGGTGGATTCAGGAACAAATGCCTTTTCCATCACAGACAATAGTCTTGCAAGTGGTAGAGCAACAAGTTTTTTAAATGATCTAGGCATAACTGACGATTCAAAGCAAAAGGCAACTTCTGGAAGTGCCTTGACTCTTCTCGGCGGCGGAGCTGCTACGGAAACAACTACTTTTAAAGAGCTGAATACTGTTCTAAATAAAAACAATTTAGAACCCGGCGACAAAATAGGCATTTATTTGCCAGGTAACAATGGATCTGGAAGTGCTGGATGGGTTACTTTTGATTTGTTCAAACCTGATAATTCTCCAAAAACCATAAAGGAAGTTTTAATTGAAATAAATGATTCCTTGACAGCTTCGGGTGCAGACTTTAAAGCCTCAATCAATAGTTCCGGAGAGATAGTTATATTAGGAAATTTAGAAGACGACCAAAATTTTAACAATAGAAACGACGAAGATCTCTATAACTCTCTTACCGCAGCAGAAAAACTTGAAACCCCAATGAGAACTTACTTGCAAGAAGTTAAAATTCAATTGGGAACTTTTAAAGTTGATGGAACTGGCTTTTCTGAAGTCAAAAAAGACATGGGAACTTTGACAAATCGCACTATTTTTAAAGAAGATAATGTTATAACCGCAGGGCAAAATGCTTTTTATACTGTGGACGGAATGTCTGTTACCTCGCAGAGCAACGACGATGATAAAACCATAGCAGGCACCACTTTCACATTAAAAAAAGCAGACCCAGATAAAGTCA
>CAZIMU010000176.1:0-4101 GCA_964540355.1 uncultured Fibrobacteraceae bacterium
CTCTTATATCTTATCTTTTGCTAGGCAAAACAGACGAAGAAAGGATGAAATACCGCGACAATGATTTTTATACAAAGAACAATGTTAAAATGCTCCACGCAACTGCAAAACAAATAGATGCAAAATCAAAGCAAGTAGTTTTATCCAGCGGAGAAAAAATACCTTACGATAAACTCCTTGTAGGAACAGGTTCTTCGGCATTTGTTCCTCCATTTGAAGGGCTTGATTCGGTAAAAGAAAAAACTACATTTATGAGCCTAGACGATGCAAAGAAACTGGAAAAATCTCTTGCTCAAGACGACAAACGTGTGCTGATTATAGGTGCGGGGCTTATAGGTCTTAAATGCGCGGAAGGTATTTTGAAAAGAGTTAATCATATAACAGTGCTAGACCTCGCTCCGAGAATTTTATCCAGTATTTTAGACGAAGAAGGAGCAAAGATAGTTCAAAGCCATCTTGAAAGCAAAAATATAGAATTCAAACTTTCTGCAAGCGTTAAAAAATTTGAGCAGAACACAGCCATTTTGGAAAGCGGAGATAAAATATCCTTTGATGTTTTGGTTTTGGCTGTGGGAGTTCGCCCGAATACCGCTCTGTTAAAAGGCATTGCAAAAATAGACAAAGGCATTGAGGTAAATTCAAAATCCGAAACCTCCGCCCCAGACATTTACGCAGCCGGAGACTGCACCCAAACCACTGATATTTCTTGCGGTCAAAACAAAATTATGGCACTCTTACCAAATGCTTATATGCAGGGCGAGTGTGCTGGCATCAATATGGCAGGTGGCGAAAAGAAATTTGATAATGCAATACCTATGAACGCCATCGGCTTCTTTGGTCTTCACATGGTTACTGCGGGCAATTATTCCGGCGATGTATATGCTAAGACTGAAAAGGAAAATTATAAGCGTTTGTTTTATGGCAATAACAAGCTAAACGGGTATATCTTAATCGGTGGCGTTGAGAGAGCGGGCATTTACACAAGCCTAATCCGCGAAAGCAAACCGCTAGATACAATAGATTTCAAGCAGGTGTGCGAAAAACCTGAGCTTATTGCGTTTGTAAGATAGCTAAATATTTGCGTATTGGCAAATGCTGAGGGCAATGCTCTTCACAGTTGCCGCAAGAAATACAATCAGAAGCCTTGCCGCCTTTGGGTGGACTTTGGCGGGTGCCTGATTTTTTGAATTCGTTGTAAATGGAAAATAACTCCGGAATTGGTATTTTTTCGGAGCAGCCATCTATGCAATAGCGGCAAGCGGTGCAGGGGATTGCAATGCCGGTTTTGATTATTTGGGTTACGCTGTTTATAATCCCAAATTCTTTTTTTGAAAGTGGCTCAAAATCCAGCATATAATTCATATTGTCTGCGAGTTGGGCATCACTCCCCATTCCGCTTAGTACCATTATCACGTTATTGAGCGAGGCTGCGTAGCGAATAGCCCAAGAAGCAACGGACATGTTTGGATTATGCGCTTTGAAAATTTCTTCTGCTTCTTTTGGAACATTTGCGAGCGTACCGCCTTTTACGGGTTCCATTACTATAATCGGCTTTTTGTGTTTGGTGGCAACCTCAAAGCATTTGCGAGATTCAATCCCTGAATCTTCCCAGTCTAGGTAATTTATTTGAAGCTGCACAAATTCCATTTCGGGATGCCTTGTTAAAATTTCGTCTAGCACATTTGCTTTGTCGTGAAAAGAAAAACCCATTTTTTTTATTTTGCCCTCTGCTTTTTTCTTTGCTATAAATTCAAATGCACCTATTTTTTCGGATATGCGAAAAGTATCTTTGCCAAGGGCGTGCAGCAAAAAATAATCAAAATATTCCACACCGCAACGATTCAATTCCTCGTTAAAAATGGGGAGCATTTGCTTTGCTTCTGTTATGGAAAACATGGGCAGTTTGTCTGCAATTAGGTATGCTTCTCTTGGGTGTCGCTTTGCAACAGCCTCTTTAAAGGCATTTTCGCTTTTGCCATTGTGGTAAACATAAGATGTATCAAAATATGTAAAGCCTTTTTCAAGAAAAGCATCTGCCAAGCGGCAAAGAGCCTTTATATCCACGCTCCCCGCATCCCCCGCGTTTGTCTGCGGCAAACGCATTAATCCAAAACCTAGGTTTTTCATATTTCCAAGCGTTATGGAATTACTCCCTATAATACAAATCCAAATTGTTCACAACAGTTGCGCTGGCTTCTAAATTGCGCATATATTCATCAAATATGCCAAAAGAACCGTATTGCCAATTAAGTGAAAGCTCGTCTGCTACAGACGTGTTTACGGCTTCTCCGTTTGGCACGTTCTTTTTGAGAACCTTTATTAGTACCGCGTTTTGCGCACTTGTGTATGGGCCGCTCCAAGTGCCTTGTTTTGCCGTTGAAAGAGCTTTGTAAACTTCGGGATTTGCGTAGCCAAGTCCTGGCAAATAACCTTCAAAAGAAACAGTGAGAGAATCTATAGATGCCTTTTCTAAAATTTGTTTTGATTCGGGATCCAAAACAGTGATTTGAGAAAGTTTGTCTTTGTTCGCATTTAAGTAGTTTGCTATAGCCGCTACTTTGGCTTTTGATTTTAAACTTTGCTCAATTTTTGTTTTTGCATAATCCGCGTTCCTTGAGCCTGCGGCTAAATTGCCGGATTTTTCAAATAGAGCCACCCATTTTGGGTTTTGCAAAACTTCAGAGATTTTAGAATCATCTTTTGGTCGCAAGGGATTAAAAAAGGCATAAGAAGACAAACCTGATATATGCCCAAGCTCTGAAATTTCGCCGCCTCTTTTGAACCAATTGGAATTCTGCGGTGTGAGGTTTTTGGCTTTTGCAGCTTCTTCAAAACTTTTGCCACCATCAACAGCTGTTTTTATTTCGTTCAAAATTGCCTCTAAGCTGTCTATGGTTTCTGAAGTAGCATTGATAACAAGAAGTATGTGCCTTGCTTTCACTTGCTCTTCATCGTTTTCAATTCTCTTCCCAAGGCTTTGAATTATATGGTAGCCAAACTGTGAGCGCACAGGCTCGCTTATTGCTCCAGAATCCAAGGCAAATGCTACGTTATCAAATTCTGCCACCCATCTTCCGTGCGGAGTGTAATCCCCAAGCTCGCCACCTTTAATAGCGGAACCTGGGTCTTCGGAACTGTTGCGGGCAATTTCTGCAAAATCTGCTCCGTCCTTTATTTGGGCAAGCAGCATTTTAGCATATTCAAAAGTGCTTTCCACATCGCTTTCGCTTGGAGCAATGGGAAGAGCAACATAATTTACCTTAGCCAAATCTTCTGCCACAAAAAAACTATCTGGCTCTGCTTTGAAAAGGGAATCCATTGAGCTTTGTGAAATGGAAACATCTTCAAAAGAACTCGGTTTGCCTTGCGCGTTTAAAAGCTCAAAATTTGTTTCTCTGTTCAGCACTCTGTATTTAGCCTCCAAGGTTGAGGGATGCACACCTGCACTGATAAAAACGCGAAGTTGCTTTTCTGGAATTTTTGCTGTTTTAAGCATATTCTCGTATTCTAGCATAAAGGGAATATTGTAGGTCTCTGGGTTAGATAGCCAAGCTTCATATTTAGCAAAATCAAAAATGCTATCTGTTTGAAATGAAGGTTCTCTATCTATGCCTTTTGGAGGATCGTTGCGCAAGTCTCTGGACATTTCATAAATAGATGCCTTTATTTTTGCGTTGTCAATTAGCTTTTGCATTAAATGCTGTTGAACAAAAGATTTAAACAACTCTTCTCTGAGCTGAAAAGCCTGTTCGTTAGAGAGCCCGGTTTGCTGGCTCTGTATTTGGCGCAGACGCATATCGAATAAATCGTTTGAAAGTTTTTCACCGTTGACTGTACCAACTGGAGGTCTTTTGTCTATTTGCAAAGAAGACATATCCATAAACAACAAACCAGCGGCTATTCCAGCGATTGTTATATAAATTACCCATTTGGCATTTTCACTTATCCAAGTTAACATATTTATTTCTCCTTATAGTGTTGCGAGCAACTTTGAAGCATCTGCGGCTTTGGGTGAATCTCCATAAATTTTCAAAAGTTTTTGGGCGGTTTGCTTTGCCTTATCTATATCTTTTGTTTCCATATAGCAAAGGGTTAATTTCC
>CAZIMU010000177.1:0-4081 GCA_964540355.1 uncultured Fibrobacteraceae bacterium
GTATCTTTTGTTCAAAACAGTGCAGAAACACGCAAGGCTTTTGCTTCTGTCAACGCTTTGTCGGAATATATAACTTCAGTAAAAAAAGGAGAAAATTGTGGATAAAGAAGCTATTTTTGAAACTTTGAAAAAAGTTTTGATAGAACAATTCGGCTTAGACTCCAGCGTAGTTACGCCAGAAGCACGGCTATATGAAGACCTAAAGCTAGACAGCATAGATGCCGTGGATTTAATTGTAAAATTAAAATCGGTCTTGCCCAAAAACATCAATCCGGCGGTGTTTAAAGAGGTGCGCACGCTCCAAGACGTTGTCAATGCCATTCATACAATAATACAATCGTAGCAAGTGATGGCAAGGCATGAGTTCAAGGACCGTGATTTCTGTGCTTTACTTGTTGTTACCAATTTCTGTTTTGGTTGTTTTGCGTATTTTCGGAGAGAGTTATATTGGCAACGTACTGAAACTATACCCCGTACTCATAAACTTGGTTATGCTTTTTTTGTTTGGAGCCTCACTCTTTAGCCCTCCCACCGCAGTTTTTAAAATAGCGCTTTTAAGCGACAGTTCCATTCGCACTTCTGTGCACTACGGAACAATTGAAAATTATTGCCGTAATGTAACAAAGGTTTGGTGTGTATTTTTTATACTCAATGCCTCCATATCTCTCATAACATTTCTGTACACCCCTAGCTGGATTTGGGCACTTTATAACGGCTGTATAGCCTATATTCTTATGGGAATTCTCTTTGCTGTGGAATGGTTGGTACGTAAAAAAGTTCAAAAAGGGTTAAAATGAATTTCACTGAATGTTATAGCGAAGATGGTGTAAAAACGCAAATAGATTTTTTAAGAGATGTTGCGGTTATGCGCGAATTTATCATTAAAAATTCTTGGAACTCCTATATTTTGTATAGTGAAAATTTATATTATTTTGCGGTGGCTTTCGCTGGCGTTTTGCAAGCCAAAAAAAAATTAGCAATTAGCGCAAACGCAGGAGATGAGTTCATAAAAGAAATTAGCGGCAAAGAGAGCATTTTTTTACCAGAAGAACAGATAAGGAATATTTGTGCATCTTCCAAAGAGCCTATTTCTACAGAGTGGCAACCCATTGACCCGCAAGCGAATATCGCTTTATGGACAAGCGGAACAACGGGCAAGCCAAAGAAAGTTGATAAAACATACAATCATTTAGATATTGAATGTGGAGAACTTGCCCGTTTATGGGGAAATGTGGCAAAGAATTGCTTGTTTTGCGAAACGGTTAGCCATCATCATATTTACGGGCTTTTGTGTTCTTTTTTGTTGCCTCTCCACATTGGCGCACCTTTTTTTGCCGAAAGAATAGAAATGCCAGGCATTATAAAAAAATTGCCAAACAAAAAAGTTGTTCTTGTGTCTAGTCCAGCTTTTTTAAAAAGAATTCCTCAAGCCGATGCGTTCAAAAATTTACCTGTTTCTATGATATTTTGCTCAGGTGGTGTTTTACTTTTTGAAAGCGCAAAATATGCAGATAGCGTTTTTGGAAAATGGCCCATAGAAATTTACGGCAGCACAGAAACAGGTGGAATTGCGCACCGTATTTCAAAAAACGGGCTTGAATGGCAACCTTTTTCCGTGTGTTCCCTTTCACTTGCAAGCAACGGCTGCCTCTGCGTGGAGTCTCCATACATAGCTGGTGGAAAATTTGAAACAGGAGATTTAGTGGATTTCTTGGATGATGGGAAATTTGAATTAAAAGGCAGAATAGACTCCATTGTGAAAATAGAGGAAAAAAGAATTTCACTAAATGAAGTGGAAATGCGCATTATGTCTAGCGGCTTGGTTCAAGATGTTTGCGTTATTGCTCTGAGTGGCAAGCGACAATACACGGCAGCGGCAATTATTTTGAATGAAAAAGGCAAGGAAAAATTTTTGGAAACCACCGAACTTCAAAAAAATTCATTCTTCAAAAAAGAACTCTCCAAATTTTTGGAAAGCGCAGTTATTCCAAAAAAATGGCGTTATGTGGAAACCTTTGCGCAAAATTCTCAGGGTAAAACCAAGCGCGAAGAAATAGAGGCGTTGTTCCTGCCCAAAACAAAGGAAAATTACCAGATATTATCCACTTCTTTTGAAAATTCAGAAAATGGCGAGAAAAAAATTATCATAGATTTGCTTTTTCCAAAGCACAGCGATTTTTTTGACGGACACTTTCCACAATTTCAACTATTACCCGCCGTTGCTCAGGTAGATACCCTTATTCAAATATCCAACAAATATTTGAATTCGCCAATGAGCTTGAAAAGAATTTCAAAAATGAAATTCATGATTCCAATACGCCCAGACACTCAAATTTGCCTCCATATATGTTATAAAGAAGAAGAAAAAAAAATTAATTTTGAATTTTTTAACAAACAAAATAAAAAATACAGCTCAGGAACACTTTTTTGCGGATAACAGCAATGAACGAAAAATTAGTAGCTTTAATTCCCGTTTACAATCATTGGAAGGCATTGCATAAAATTTTGGAAACTCTGCAAAATTATGAACTTGGCTGTATTCTTGTGGATGATGGCAGTGATGCAGAGACAAAGCAGCATTTAAAATTGGTGTGCGAAAATTTTAAAATAACAAAACTAGTGACAAGAGAGAGAAATGGCGGCAAAGGTGCTGCTGTTATAGAAGGATTAAAAACAGCAAAAGATCTCGGTTACACTCATACTCTACAAATAGATGCGGATGCTCAGCACGATTTGTCTGCTGTCCCAGAATTTTTAAATGCAATGCGAAATAATCCCGATTATTTGATTGCAGGGTTCCCGAAATACGATGATTCTGTGTCTAAAAGCCGAGCCATTGCAAGATGCATAACAAATTTTTGGGTGGCAATAGAAACTTTATCCATATCCATTAAAGATTCTATGTGCGGGTTCAGGATATACCCTGTGGATAAATGCTGCAATCTTATAAATGAAGGTTTTTTGACTTATCGCATGGGATTTGATATAGAGATACTTGTTCGTTTATGCTGGGCAGGTGTGCCATTCATATTTTTACCCGTAAATGTTTTTTACTACAAGGATAATATATCTCATTTTAAAATGTTCTCCAGTAATCTTGAAATTTCAAAGGTACACACTCTTTTATTTTTAGGTATGTTTCGCAGGCTACCGGTTTTGCTTGGGAGAAAAATTTGCAAGAAGTGAATGAAAATGGTGGCTCAACCCACTGGGCAGATAAAAAGGAAGTTGCCGTTCTTTCGTGGCAGCTGCGATTCACAGCTTTTGTCGCCTGCCATTTTCCAGTTTTTTTGAAAAATGCGTTTGCGATGGCTATAACGGCTTTTTATTTTGCAGTTATGAAAAAAGAACGCAAAGCATCTAAGGATTTTTTAAAAAAATGCAGAGGAAAGGTTTCCCTATTGGATTCCTATAAGCATTTTTTATCTTTCTCGCTTTCTCTTATGGAAAAATTTTACTGCTGGAGCGGTAAACCAGCAATTTCACAAATAGAAACTCAACAAGACGATATGGACGATTTATGCAAACGACTGGAAGATGGAGAGGGTTGCCTTATGATATGTTCGCATTTGGGGAACATAGAATATTTATGGTCTAGCGCAGCCCTTGGCAAAACTCACGTGAAGCGCAAATTTGAAATTTATCCAATTGCAGACACCGCCATTACCCCAAAGCAAAATGATATTTTGAATAGAAACGCCAAAACAATAAACGCAAATTCAATAAGCATTGAGGAAATAGCCCTGCTCTCTGAAAAACTTACCGCAGGAAATGTAGCCATTGTTGCAGGAGACAGAGTTTCTGCAAATACCAGAAACAGAACCGTTCCCGTGGAATTTTTAGGAAAACAGGCTTGTTTTCCAATGGGAGCTTTTGCCCTTGCCTGTGCGCTAAAAGTGCCAGTGTACTTCGTTTTTGCCCTTCGCGAAAAAGACCTCGGCTTTTCTTCTGGCTGCAAAATGCACATACACAAGGCAAGCAACATCATGTATGGAAGCCACCAAGAGAGAAAACGTCAAATTCCAAACTTGGCAAAAGAATTTGCTAAATTCTTGGAATATTATTGTCTGAAACATCCCAT
>CAZIMU010000178.1:0-4069 GCA_964540355.1 uncultured Fibrobacteraceae bacterium
TGTTTTTGGCGGAAGCCTTTACCCGCCCCAAGATAATGAAGCGTCTTGCCAAAGTAGGTTTTGAGATGAGCTACACGTATTTTGCGTGGCGTGAACAAAAATGGGAGCTAGAGGAGTATTTCAAGGAATTGACCACAAAGCCTGTTTGCGAATATATGCGTGGAATATTATTCCCCACAACTCCGGATATTTTCTTGGAATGTTTTAACGGGCAGGGGCCTGCAATTTTTAAACTCCGTTATTTTTTGGCGGCAACTCTTTCCAGTTTAACCGGAATGTACAACGGCTATGAACTTTGCGAAAACGAAAAGAATCCGGCAAAAGAGGAACTTTTGAACAGCGAAAAATACCAATATAAAGTTCATAACTGGAGCAGCCCTATAAATATAAAGGATTTTTTGCGCAAGGTGAATTTTGCCCGCAAACAGCAGAGCGCACTTATGGAATACGATAATTTGCGTTTTCATTCTGCGGAAAATTCAAACATTATAGCTTACAGCAAGCGCGATAAGAAAAACGGAAACACCGTTCTTTGCATTGCGAATTTGGATGTGAAAAAAACTCAAGATTCTTTTGTGCATTTGAATTTGGCAGAGCTTGGGTTATCGGAAGGGCAAGGCTATACCATTAGAGACTTGCTTTCAGGGCAAAGTTTTTTATGGCGAGGTTCAAAAAACTATGTGGAAATAAATCCAGAAAAAGAACCTTGCCATTTGTTTGTTGTGGAAAATGGCATAGATTGAGGAGAGGTGATGCTAGGGAAAAGAAAAAGACGGAAAACAGGTACGCAGGTTGTGCAAGATTTTACAAAAAGCATAACCACAACAGCAAGCCGCGTGTACAAGCACAGCGTGTCGCTCAAAATTATTTGTAATATTTGCATAGTTATTTTTTCTTTTTCAATATGTTTTGGTTTTTATGGTCTTGTTTCCAGAATGAACGATATTTCAAAGAGAGAACAAAACATAGAAAAGCTCAGAAACGAAATGATAGAATTGAAAAGTGAAATTGAAAAAAAACAAGAATTAAAGATAAAACTCGTAAATGACCCTCTTACAATAGAAGCCGTTGCCCGTTCTTATGGAATGAGCAAAAAAGGCGAAAAGTCTTTTTATTTTTTGGATTAGCCTTTCAGCACATCTATCATATCAAAGAGTTTGCCCTGACCCGCTTCTATTTTTTTTGCTAAAAATTCCACGGCATCTGCGGTGCCTTCTGCGTAAATTTCCCTACCGCAAACATTATGGCGAAATTCAAAATGCACAGATTTATCTCTACTGTCTAAGGAGTATGTATGAAAAGCGTGGCCACCTAAATGCTCAGGAGGAACCGCCATTTTGGAGATTTGAGCATTTTCTTCGCGTACCATTTCTATTATAGGCTCAGTTCCCTTTGCCCCCATTTCCAAAAAACTTTTCACCAAAGCCTTTGCGGTGCCGCTGGTGTCGGCTTTGGTTTTTTGGTGGCTTTCAACAACTTTTAAATCGTAGTCGCTGAACACCCCCGAAAAATTTTTCGCAGTCCACTCCAGCATAGCTTGGAGCGCAACTATTTGTTTTGCCATATTGGGAGCTATTACGCAAGGGTGGTTTGCATCTTTTACCAAAGACATTAAAACCGCTCTATTGCCGCCTGTGGTTCCCATAACAAAGGGAATTTTATGCTTAACATAAAACTCGGCATTGCTATTTACTGCATTTGGATGCGTGTAATCAACAGATATTAAGTTTGGATATTCTTTTAAAATCTGCCCTATCTTATTTTCCCTTTCTTCCACACCTAGCAGAGCAAAGCCATTGTATTCCGCAATGGTTTCGCCTGTGAGCGAAAATGGAATTACATTTAATCCTCTTTTGCTGCAAACTTCGGCAACTATCTGTGCCATTTTGCCCGGCATACCGTTTACCATAACAGAAATTTTCATGGCACCAACCATCCCACAACTGCATTGTTTCTTGAAAAATAATTTGAAACCGCATTTTGCACAGCACTACGGCTAACTGTTTCTAGAGATTTTGCCCAATTCAAATATAAATTATAAGAACCATACATTTCAAACCAAGCTAGGTTTGTGGCAACTTCTGCCATATCTGTTAAGCCGCGAACTTGACCAGCATAGGCATTGTTTATAACCTTTTTAAATTCTCTTTCGTTTACCAATTCTTTTTTTAGCTTTTCAAGTTCTTCCCAAACAATTGCCTCTGCTTTTTCTGCGCTGGCACCTGGTTTTAGAGAAACAGAAACGGCAAAGGTGGATATGTATTTGTTGGGGCTATTGTTTGCGCTTGCGCTTGTGGCTAGTTTTTCTTCTTCCACAAGCCTTTTGTAAAGCCTGCCGCTGCGCCCGTTCAAAACGCCCTCTGCAATCTCCAAAGCATAAACCGCAGAATCGCCAACACCAGGTGTTTTGAAAATTATGTCTATGCTTGGGGTTGCATCGCTACGGCGAACTATGAGCCGCTTTTCTCCTGCTTGTGTAGGTTCCTTTAAATGAATTTCAGGGAAAGGCTCGCCAGCAGGAATGTTTCCAAAATATGTGTGAATTTTTGGCAAAAGAGAGTCTGCGGAAAAATCGCCTGCAAAAACCAGAATGGCATTGCGCGGCTTGTAATACTTTTTGTAATGTTCCTCTGCTTGCTCTTGGCTTAGGTTTGCAATGGAAGATGGCCAGCCAATGGTTGGGATTCGGTATGGGTGGGCTTCGTAAATCATTGTTCTCAGGGTTTCGCGGTAGCGGCCTTTGGGAGGGTCGTCGTAGCGCATTCGGCGTTCTTCCATAACAACATCGCGCTCGGAATAAAATTCGCGCATAACGGCGTTTTGCATTCTGTCTGCTTCTAGCCACAAAAACAACTCCACTTTATTGCGTGGCAAATTCACAAAATATGCGGTCATTAAGTCGGTGGTAAAAGCGTTTAGGTCTGTGCCTCCGGCTTCTTGGTATGCGTTCCATAGCTCATCGGATTTGACTTTTTGAGTGCCTTTGAAAAGTTCGTGTTCAAGCAAGTGTGCAAGCCCTGAATTTGAGGGATTTTCGTGCACAGATCCGGTTACGTAAAAGAGCCTGCAAGCGACTGTGGGGGCTTGCTTGTTCTCGTATAGCAGCACGGTTAGGCCGTTTTGCAGAACTTCCTTGCGAACTTTTATGTCTTGGGAAAAGGCAAGGGGAAATATTAGCAGAATTACGAGTAAAAAAGGCATGGGGGTAAAGTAGAAAATTTCTATATTTATATTAACATTTATTTTTGGAGATATCGAAATGATAGAAGCCTTATCAAAAACATCTTTTACGAAAGAATCTTATTCTTCCTTTTTGGAAAATAGGACTTTTGCCATAAATCATATTGAACGAAATAAAGCTACTACTACTTTTTTTGATACCATAGAAAAAACAGACCTTTCTCAAAATGAAGAAGGTAAAGATTTTATTGATTTTTTGAAATCAAGGATATAAATATAATATGCCAAACAAACCTTTTGATTTTCCAGAGTTTGAATCTTTGGATGCTGTTGATATGGAACGTATTTATAATGGTTTTTGTAGTGTTATCAAAAGCATTGCTGAAAAAAGACTGGAAATTGACAACAATAAATTATTTATTTCAAAACCGGTAATTTATGACATAATAGAAAGGGTTGAAAAACGCAGAGTGTATTTCTACATTTTCCATAAAGGAATGGAAATGGGGGAATTAAACGAGTGCTCTTTGTATTGTTTTTGGCTGTTGAAGCTGTGTCCCTTTTATTATGAAAACGCTAAAAATGGCGAAATCAACCAAGTGTTGGCATTTTATATTTTTATTTCCATTCTCAGCAGCATTGCCGAGCTAAGAAAAAAAACATTTACTTTAACTAAAGAAAAATACAGTAATTTGTATTATGCTTTTCGGTATCGGGACTTGAGTAAGGAAGCAATCATGGCTTTGGCAGAAAGTTTGGTATATTAATGACCCATAGCCCAAAACAAGCCAGCACAGCAAGACCCTCTGCCACAGGGTCTAACTCTAGCGAACTTACTTTCGCCAGAGCTTGCGGCGCAAGGTCTATTTCGTACCCCCCCTCCCCCCCC
>CAZIMU010000179.1:0-4046 GCA_964540355.1 uncultured Fibrobacteraceae bacterium
CTACAGCGGTTAATGCGCGGTAGGTATCTTCGCAAAAATCTTGATGCCCTGGGGTATCAACCAAATTGAAATAACAGCCCTCAAATGGAAAATTCAAAACCGAGGAGCTAACAGAAATTCCCCTTTGCTGCTCAATTTTCATCCAGTCGCTAACCGTGTAGCTCTTGTTCGCCTTAGCTCTAACGTGCCCCGCTTCCCTTATAACCTTGCCATACCACAAAAATTTCTCCGTAAGCGTGGTTTTTCCAGCGTCGGGATGGGAAACTATTGCAAATGTGCGCCGTTTTGATATTTCGGAAGATAGCATAGAGAAAGTGGGAATATAGAAAATTTTTTTCTATATTTAACTTAGACCTTAACCTTGGAGAGTTTATGAATATTTTTCGTTTAGCCTTGCCTGCAGCATTAATGCTGCTTTTCTCAGTTAGTGTTTTTGCCAAAGGCGATGATGATGATGATCTTGCGCCAAGAGGCAAAACAGGTACCGTTACCATCATCACAGACCCTCCTGGTAGCTATGTGTTTTTGGATGGAGACTCACTCGGAAAAAGCCCCATAATGAAGCGTTCATTCAGAACGGGTCCATTAAAGCTGATAGTCATAGACCAAGGAAAAGAACTGATAAATGTACGTTTTAATGTGTGGCCAAATAAAGAAAATAAATATGAAGGCACAACAGTTATGCCACACGGCACAATTAAAATAACCACAAATCCAAGCTCATGTCAAATTTCGCTAGACGGAGACTATGCAGATCGCACAACTGGTGGCCCTTTAACACTCAATAGTGTGGATGCTGGTGACCATCAAGTTGAAGCAAACTGCCCAGGCAGAAAAGCTTATGGAACGATAGTAAAAGTAGAAGGCGAGAAAGGTGTGGAACTCTATTTAGATGCGGTAAAGAGAACACACACCAAAAAAACAGTAGAGTCTAAAAAAGCTAAAAAAGAAGATGATGACGATTAATCACCACTTAGCCAGAGCGTTTGCAATTATTATGTCTTGAAGGCTTTTTATTGCGCGTTCCTGGCCGTGAATGGCTTCTGATTCGTTTTTTTGCACATAGTAAGAACCTATCGCTTGAACGCTTGTATTTTCGTAAATCGTTTTTTTGCGAATATTATCGTAAAATTTAACAGATACATTCATTGTTACCCTATAGGTCTCAACTTCTGCGTTTGAGCTTTGGGATTCGGGTCTGTTGGTGTAGCTCGTGAGAGTTAGAGAAAAATCTGAATCTGCATTCTCGTTTACTATTCTAATTGCTGGGGCATTTATTCTGAAAAGCTCTGTTATGCCATCTTTGAGCCTATTGCCAAGTACTGGGTCAAAACTACGGTAATCCACATCTGCTATGCGCACTGTTTTTATATGTGCCGGCAAGGTTGTGGCGGTGAACCTATAGCAAGAAGAGAGCAGGAGGCTCGTGATAGCAAATAATAGAATTCTAAAAATCATTGTGTTTCAATTTAGAAATTTACTAATTTGCGAGCGTGGTATCCATATTGAAACACGAAACCTGCGCGAAATGCAAAATTTGTTGCACATTCAAAAAAGAGTCTCTTGCTTATGTTCCAAAAGGAATAGAGGTAAAAGAGCAAAAAGACGGCTTATTTGCCTGTGTGCATCACTGCGAAAATATGGGATGCCGTCTCAAAAAAAATAAACCTGTGGAATGTGCAGCCTGGCCCTTTAGCGTTTCTAAGCGAGGCAAAGAATTGCTTTTGGTTTTGGAGCATAGCTGCCCTGAGTTAAATAAAAAGGAAAGACTGCAAGAGGCAAAAAAATTTGGGTTGGAAATGGTGGCACCTGCTTTGCTGGAATATTCAAGGCTACATTTAGATACGTTAAGGGAATACGAGGAAAAAAACAAAATTATAGGAATTTTTAAAGCATAGCACCATCAGCAGACGATTTTGATGTGTGAATACTCAGTTTTGAGCCTGACGGAACCGAGTTGGTTACAAACACATTGCTGCCCAGCACGGAATTTTTGCCTATCACTGTGCCGCCGCCAAATATGGAAGCGCCAGAATATATTGTCACATTATCTTCTACCGTTGGGTGGCGTTTTTGCCCCTTCAAAGATTTGCCGCCCTTTGTTGAAAGCGCACCGAGCGTTACACCCTGGTAAATTTTTACGTGCTCACCTATAATCGTGGTTTCACCTATAACAATGCCTGTACCGTGGTCTATAAAAAAATAATCGCCTATGTGTGCCCCAGGGTGAATATCTATGCCAGTTAGGGAATGAGCATATTCGGTCATTATTCGGGGCAGTTTGGGGATTTTCAGCAGCTCAAGCTCGTGAGCCAGTCTGTAAACAGAAATTGCATAAATCCCCGGATAAGAAACTATTATCTCTTGTTTATCTGAGGCAGCAGGGTCGCCATCAGAGGCGGCTTCCACATCTGTTGCGAGGCTTGCCCTTATCTTTGGGAGTTTGCTCAAAAATTCAGTTGCCAGCTCTTTTTCGCATTTGAGCAACTCCAGCTGCTTATTCAGCAGGTGGTGAGTTTTCTTTAAGAGTGTGTCTATTTTGTCATTGCCAAAGTAGCCAGGGAATAGCAGGCTATGGAGTTTGTTCACAAGTTCAACAACATCATTTTTATTTGGCAAAGAGTGATGGTGAGCTGGAATGGAATTTTCCAATTTTAAGTAGCTGTCTAAAAGAGAGGCGAGGAGATGTTTCACGTTTTGAAATATACAAATTTTCTAAATTCCACTCATGCGCAAAAAATTACTTTCCGAAGGCTCAAAGGAATTTAAGTATGAAATTCGAGAGATTGTTAAAAAGGCGAATCAGCTTAAAGCCCTCGGTTTGCCCATTCATTGGGAAAACATAGGCGACCCAATAGAAAAGAAATGCCAACTGCCCGAATGGATAAAAGATATTATGGCAAACCTAGTGCGGCAAAATTCCTCTTATGGTTATTGCCCTTCTAAGGGTGTGCTAAAAACTAGAGAATTTTTGTGCGAAAAAACCAATGCCTTGGGCGGGCCACAAATAACCCCAGACGATATTTTGTTTTTCAACGGAATGGGAGATGGCATATCCACAACCTACCATCTGCTAGACATAACGAGCAGGGTAATTGGTCCCTCTCCTGCATATAGCACACACAGCTCCGCAGAAGCCGCACACGCCAACGCAGAGCCAATAACCTACAGGCTAGACCCTAGCAACCACTGGTATCCAGACTTAGAAGAACTTGAAAACAAGGTGAAATACAACCCAAACATAGTTGGTATTCTGATAATAAATCCCGATAATCCAACAGGTATGGTATATCCGCTTGAACACCTTAAAAAGATGATTCAAATAGCAAAAAAGTACAAGGTATTTGTTGTGGCAGATGAAATTTACACCAAAATTACATATAACGGTTCGCGTTCTTATGCCCTTGCGGAATATATAGAAGATGTTCCGGGCATAGCTATGAAGGGGCTTTCCAAAGAGGTTCCCTGGCCTGGCTCGCGCTGCGGCTGGATGGAATTTTACAATAAAGACAAAGACCCCGAATTTCACGCTTTTTGCAATGCTCTAGACAACGCAAAAATGACGGAAGTTTGCTCAACCACGCTCCCACAGCTCGCTTTGCCCTTGATTCTGGGCGATAGCCGCTACGAAGAGCATCGCAAAAATTTGAATGAGCGAATTGGCAAGCGGAGCGCACTCATAAACAAAATTTTGAGCGAAGTGCCAGAACTGAAGTTCAACCCTACTTATGGCGCATTTTACAATTCCATAATTTTCAAAGACGGGGTTTTGAACGATAAGCAGTCTTTGCCAATAGAAAACCCCAAAATAAAGGCAAAAATTGAGGAATGGTGCCAAGGCGTGAGCCTTGATTACCGCTTTGTATATTATCTCTTGGGAGCAACTGGGATTTGCGTTGTCCCCATAAGTAGTTTTTGCTCTGAGCTTATGGGTTTTCGCATAACCCTTTTAGAAGAAGACGAGGAAGAGCTCAACAGAATTTTTACCTCACTGAGAGATGCAATTAAGGAGTATGTGAAATAGATATGGCTAAAGGAGGAGTTTT
>CAZIMU010000180.1:0-4012 GCA_964540355.1 uncultured Fibrobacteraceae bacterium
ATCGCTAAAAGTACTCATCCACGCGGGAGCACCAGGCGGGCAGTCAGGGCATTTTTGCTTTTTCGCCATTTCTCATTCCGAATTTAATCTCTTTTCCTTCTCTCTTTCTCTTTTGCAGCTTCTAACTCAGCACGAGTCACAGGGTCAAGATAGGCAGTTAGCTTCCACTGCACAATTCTGGGGTTTTCGCCAGCCTGCACTGATAGGATTCCTTCTAGCATAATGGTTTTTTCCATCATTTCTTCACCGTGGCGAATTTTGAGCTTTGTGGCAATGGGCCAAGCTACTACGTTTGCAAGAATTGAACCATAAAAAGTTGTTATCAAAGCCACCGCCATTGCAGGACCTATTGACGAAGGATCGCTCATGTTCTTCAACATAAGCACCAAACCGATCAGGGTTCCTATCATTCCAAAAGCCGGACCCATTGCGCCCATATTTTCAAAGAAACCAATATTATCTTTGTGGCGAGCCTCTATGTTGTCTTTTTCAATTTCCAGAACGCTTTCTATAACAGCTCGTTCCGTGCCATCAACTGCGAGTTGAATGCCCTTTCTAAGAAAAGGGTCTTTAACTGTTTCCAAGCTATTTTCAAGCGCAAGGATGCCTTCTCTTCTGGCTTGTTCCGCAAAACCGATAATGGAATTTATGGTACCGACTATATCGTGCTTTTGAACCACCACATACATTTTAAGAAAACCAGGAACTGTTTTCCAAAAGCCGGGCGGGTAGGCACACACCAATGCCATAAAAGAGCAGCCTCCTGTTATGGCTACTGATGGGATATCTATAAACATGGGAATATTAGCTGGCGAGCCAAAACCCCATATAAGCATAAGCAAAGCGCTTAAGATTGTTCCTATAATACCAGATGGATCCATAGGGGGGAATATAGAAAATTAATTCTGCACGCAACGAACACTTAAGAAGTGGCTTTTAGTCTCGTATTTCCACCAGTCGGCGGCATCGGACATATAGTTCAAGTCTCGGTAATAAGCGTCTTTGTCACGGTATTTGCTGGCACTCCACCAATAGCCATCACGGCCGTCAAAAGAGAATGTTCCAACAGGATAGCCAATGCCACCCGGCAAAGCAGAAAATCCGTACTTATCTTCGCACTTATATTTATAGGAATCGCCTTTGCCACAACTAAGCCACCCGCTAGTAGCCTTTAAATACCTGCCAGCAACAGAGGAACCCCCAACGGAATCCACTAGCCTTTTCCATTCGGCATCACTAGGTATATGCCAACCAGATGGGCATATTCCTTTATGTTTTGCCGATATTTTAGAATAGCAATCCTTATAATTGCAGGAATCTGGCAACGCCATTGCCGCAGCCCAATTATATAACCTGCCGTATATTTCACAGTAGGCTTCGTTATTGCCATAACATCTGCTACCGCTTACATTTACATTGAGGTTTTCAGCCATCCAATGCTGGTCGCCAATTTGCTTGGTTCTATAACCTGATACGCTATCCTTATCATTGTATGTGCTGCAGGATATAAGCAACAAAACGCAAAGTATCAACACCATTTTACAACTCCTTCACCCTATCCACGTAGTTCCTGCCTACGGGGATTACCGTTTTTGCGGAATCATTCAAAACCACCACGGGTTTTCCGGGAAATTGCCTGCGAATTTCGGCTATTCTATTCACGGCAATGAGGTTTGCCCTGTGAACCCTAACAAAAATATTTGGGTCTAACTTGTTTTCCAAATTTATCATGGGAGTATCTATTATGTAGCGACTTTCGTTTGTATATACCGCGGTATATTTTTCATCGCTTTCAAAACGCACTATGTCTGCTATGTTTATTAGCAGGGTGCGATCCCCTATTTTAACGTGCAATCTTTGGATGTATTTCTCGTTTTTGTTCTCTATTAAGTTTTTCAGTTTTTCGTAAAGATTATCGGAACTATCCCCCTGCTTTTTTGAATTTTCCAAAGCGAACAGTTTTTCAAGAGTTTGTTCAAGCCTATCTTGCTCCACGGGCTTTAGCAGGTAATCTATGGCATTTTTTTCAAAGGCTTTTATTGCATATTCGTCAAAAGCGGTTGCAAAAACTATATGCGGAAAATCTTCGGGTGGAATTTTTTCCAAATCTTCTATAAGCTCAAAACCGCCCTTCCCGGGCATTTGGATATCCAAAAAAACAGCAAAAGGCTTGTTCTCCTTAATTTTGCCAAGAGCAGAGTCTGCGCTTTCTGCCTCATCTATTTTCAAATCCTTGCCGCTTGCCAAAAGCAACTTACGCATTCTAACCCGTGCCAGAGGTTCATCGTCAACAATCAAAACTTTCATTTTTCCTCTACCAAAAAATATAAAAAAATATTTTTATATTAAACACCGACAACCACCCCCAAACGCACGAGGTTACAAATGACAAATAACCGCAGATTTCTATATTCACCCAATAACCACAGAGGTAACCAAATGAAAAGCAACCTTGCAAAACTCGCCCTCACCGCAGTCTTAGGGCTTGCCATAACATTCACACTCAACGCTTGCGAGGAAAAGGAGAAAAAGCAAACCGCCAGCGAAAGCCAGCCAAGTGGAGAGGAAGGCTGTCCAAAGAAAGAAGGTCCTGCCAAAACGGTAGAAGCTGTATTCTTGGAAAATGACGATTCCGACCCCGAAGGCTTTGCGTGGAGTATCTTCACCCTACCTAGCGGCGAGAAACTATCGTTAAGCGGAACTGTGCCAGACGACATAAAAAAAGGCGACAAAGTTTCCGTAACACACAAGTATATGGAAGAGCCATTCCCATTCAACGAAGACAAATGCCAGAGATTTAATCTATTGGTATCTGTGAAAAAAATAGGTGGCTCGTCTGCTTCTTGCGTAGTGTCCGTTGCATAAAGGACTAGCAAATGCTAATTAGTCTCAAACCCAAATTCCCTCGCAACTTTGAGCATATTCTTGTCAAAGGAACAGGCTTCACTATATCGTTCTTGGTTGAGCAAGATTGTAAGCAGAACGGAAGAATCGAAATAAGCTATCATATTTTAGAATCTGTCCGCTCTCGTTTCGTTGTAAGCAACCCAGAAATCTATGGTCTCTTTTGGTCTAGCAGGCAATTTTGGCTTACCATTGGATGCAGCCAAAATCATTCTACCAGCCGCCGCTTCTTCCGCCAGCCATTCTTCAAAAGTTTGCTTATGAGTAACCTTCACCCTCGCAACAGAAGCTCTGCGAACTCTTGTCTTAGTTTTCTCAATAGTAGCAGTTTGCATAGTAAAAATATAGAAAAACAATCCAACCGCCCCTACATAAATTTTCACATTCAACCCTTAAAACGGAGGTAACACAATGAAAAAGCAACTCACAAAGCTCGCTCTCACGGCAGCCCTAGTGCTAGCCACAACCCTCACCCTATCCTGCGGCAACCACAGCTGGGAGGAACTACTCGGTCTCGACAGCAGCAGCAGCCAGCAAGACGACAACTATTCCTCGTCTAGCCTCAAATTGAGCAGCACCAAAGCAAGCAGTTCCAGCCTGCGGCAGAGCAGCAGTTCTAGCGAGCAGCATAGCGGTATCATTGTTGCACCGCTACTGCAAACAAAGTGGGGACAAGGAAGCCCATACAACGATTTATTCCCTCTTGTGAATGGTAACCACGCAGTTACTGGTTGCGGAACTACTGCTAATGTACAGATAATGAAGTTTCACAGGCATCCGGCACGAGGAAAAGGAGAAGGCTCAAAAGTATGTACTACAAACTATTGCGACTTTGTGCCTTTCACAAGTTGGGATGTGGCGTATGACTGGGATAATATGCTTAATGAATATACCACCGCAAACCCAGGCACCGAACAACAGCGTAATGCCGTAGCCGTATTAAATTATCATTTCGTCTTGGGCAGGGAGGCAAACGGTAGCCGTGAAAAAGCGTTGGTCAACAATTTTGGATATGACAAAAGCATCCAATATCTCTACCGTAGATATTACAGTGATGCCGAATGGGAGGCAATAATACGGCAACAGTTGGATTTAGGGCTTCCAGTAT
>CAZIMU010000181.1:0-3987 GCA_964540355.1 uncultured Fibrobacteraceae bacterium
TTTTGGGAACTTCCAATTTGGAAAATTCAACATAAGGACTATCAAAGTCCATATTTGCAATTTTAGCCGAAACAGCATTTTTTATCATAATTCAAATATACAAAATTATAAAACAAAGCTAAAGGATGAAGGTAGCGAGTTGTCCTAAAAATTCGGAAACACCGCCGCGCCACCCGCTCCTACATCGTCCATTCCCATAGGCAAACCGCCTCTCCTATCTATCTCAATATTCTGCGGCATATTGGGCAAAGTTACCTCGTTATGGGCTATTGCGTTTATGTAGTCTATTGTTTCGCCAAAAATATGTTCGCTTTTGCTTGTGGCAAGAACGGACTCTGCAAAGTTAGCCCATTGAGGAAGCGCGCCAGAAGCACCCGCAAGGGTTCGGGATTTGCCTTTGAGTTTGTTGTTATCGTCAAAGCCAATGTAGCTGCATATTGTTAAAAGTGTGTCTAAGGGAACGGCACCGCAAAAGGCAGCGGTGCGGTTTTCGTTTGTGGTTCCAGTTTTGCCCATTGCGGGGTACGGATATTTTGAACCTGAATATGATATGGCAAGTTTGGAATAGGCGCTTGAGGCGGTTCCGTATTTGAACACAGCCCTGAGTATTGCTCGCATTGGCAAAACAACATTGTTTGGCAAAATTTCTGTTGAATCAATTTCATTTCTAAAAAGTAGGTTGTTGTTGTTGCTCCAAATTTCTTTTATTATACACGGTTCGCCAAATTTTTTGCCTTTGCATTTGTAAACTTTACCGCTCAAAATACTCTGATACGCAACTGCCATTTCTGATATTGTGGCTTCGTTCACACCCAGCGGCATACTCATAACCTCTTGCAGGTTGCGGTTTATGCCTATGCTTTTCACAAAATTCGCAAATTCCTTCATCGCAATTCTCATTCTAAGTTCAGGCAGTAAAAATACATCAGCAGCCGAAATAGGGCTTTCCATATTTTGCTCTATCAATCTTTTAACTTGCTCAAAATCCGAAACCGTAAAATGCGGAAACAACAATTCGTGACCTTCTGACAATTCAATAGATTCGTAATACTCAAAGCTGTGCTGCAATAATTTAACTCTCTCATAATTTTTGCTCTGCTTTTCCACCTCTTTTCTGTTGTAATAATATTTGAGTGCTTGCAAAGAACGGACTGTTTCAAAACGCCCTTCCAAAAGCCAGTCGTTCATCAAAACCATTTTTGCTTTTTCTAGCGCTATTTCTCTTTTTGCGCTTGCCGTAATGCTTGTATCTATCATATTTTTTTCTGCCAAATCTCTTATTTCTTCTGTTGAAAGTTTGTCCAGCAAATGTTCCAAAAGCCATACGCTCGCTATGTTTTCTGAGCGAACCGCAGCCCAAGCTATACTTACCGTCTGGCTTTTATCCGTATGGTCTGGTCTTGGAAAATAAACCGTTCCTCCATAAGAGAATAGATTATATTCGTTTTCCAGCTCGTCCAGTGGTTTCCATCCAAATTTTAGTGCAAGGGCGTAAAGAAAAGGTTTCCAAGAAGAACCCAGTTGCCTCTCGGCAACAAATACCCTGTCGTAGCCTGTGTTGTTTTGCCCAGATTGTGCCGCTGCAACCGTTCCATTCTTTAAAGCCACAAGCGCACCTTGAAGGGGATTTGCAGTATCGGCTGCTATTTTGGTTTGCAAGTTATTTAAATTATCTTTTACCGCCTGCTCTGCCTTGGCTTGCAAATTCACGTCTAGCGTTGTAACTATTTTTATTTGAGCGCGCCGCCAATCGTCTATCCCAAAGTTGTTGAAAACAGCTTCGTAAACATCTTCATTTAATTCGCGGTCTATTTTGTCTAAAAGTGAAGAAGCGTTAAACTTAAATTCCCCGTAATTCAATTCTGGAATTCTTGCGGCATCGTAAGTTTCTTGATTTATGTAATTATTTTCCAACATTCGCTTCAAAACATATTTGGTTCTCATTTGCCCCTTTTTCAAAGCTGCCTCGGCTTTTTCGGGTGTTTTTTGCACACGAGGGTCGTAGTTATATGGCCCTTTTACCGTGCCTGCTATGAAAGCACATTCTTCAAGGCTGAGTTGAGAAAGTGGTTTGTTGAAAAAATAAATTGCGGCTATTGCGGCACCCCTGCCAGAACCATAAACTTGAAACTGATTTAAATAAAATTCCAAAATTTCCTGTTTGCTAAAACGTCTCTCCAGCCTTAGGGCATCTGCAAGTTCTGTCCATTTTGATTTTAGGCTTTTGCTTTCTCTGCCAAAAATATTTTTTACGGTTTGCTGGCTAAGAGTGCTACCGCCTTGTCTAAAACTCCTGCCTTTCACATTGTTGAACATAGCGCGGGCAAAACCACCCAAATCAAAGCCTTTGTGCTTCCAAAATTTTGAATCTTCGGCAGAGACTATTGCATCTATGAGTGTTTGCGGAATTGAATCGTAGGGTACATACAACCTGTGATTTATATCAAAAAAAGCTCCTATAACAGAAACGCCATCGGAATATAGAACGCGGCTTTCTCCGTTGAGGTTTCTCAAAATATTTTCTTTTGTGAATTTGCCATCTGGGTTCTGATATGGAACAACAAGAATCATGTAAAAGAAAAATATAAAGGTGAGTAGCACAAAGCCTATAAAAGCTACAATCAGCCCCTTGATAATTTTTGGCTTATTTAGACCTTTCCACATATTCGCCCGTGCGGGTGTCCACCTTTATGCGCATTCCCTGCTCAATAAACAGCGGTATTTGCACCTCTGCTCCTGTTTCCATAATGGCGGCTCGCATAACGTTTCCGCTGGTGTTGCCTTGAACGCCAGGAGGTGAGTCCACTATCAGTAAATCCACAAATGTGGGCGGAACAACTTCTATTGCCTTTCCGTTCCACCAAGTGACCTGCACGGCTGCACCATCTAGCAGCCAAAGCTCCGCACCGTTGAGGGCATCTTTTGGTATTTCCACCATTTCTCCACTTGGGTCAAGAAAAAACCAGTTGGAACCATCGTTATAGGAGTATGTGACCTCGTTGTAGGTCACATCTGCTTCTTCCACGGTATCGCCGCTTTTCCAAGTGCGTTCCAAAACGCGCCCTGTGATTAAGTTCTTAATTTTAACCCTATTGAACGCCTGACCCTTGCCCGGCTTTACAAACTGGTTCTCAATAATCATATAAGGCTGGCCATCAACCATGATTTTGAGCTTTTTGCGAAATTCATTTGTGCTAACTATTCCCATATGGTGGTAATATAGTAAACGTTTATCTTCACAAAAATGTTAAAATCGGTTCCAAATGAAATTCAATCCCTGATTTACGTAATGTGGCATATAGGTATCCGAACTTATTAGGGGAATTTTATTTGTTATAGCGTGTGCCATAATTATATGGTCAAAAGGGTCTTTGTGACCTGGGATAGGTTCTATTTTGCCTAGCGTAAGGATATGTTCTTTTTTAATGTAATCAACGGTAAAACCTTGCTCATCTATCGCTGTAAAAATATCCTTTGTCGTTTTCCATTTAGCTACTTCAATTTTTTTTGCTCGCAGTAGCAAAATAATCTCCTTTATACTTTCAGAACTGATGTAAATTTTATTTTCGTAGTCATAAATAATGTATTGAACATCTTTGCTCAGTTTATCTTGCTCTTGTATTACAAAGAGAAATATATTTGTATCAATGAGGTATCTCATATCAAGTGTACCACCAAGGAGTGTCGTATTGCCTTAACACGGCTTTCATATCGTGAATTACCAACCCTATGCCATTGGGATGCTTTTGCCGCCATAAGGCAGCTTTTGACAATTTCTTTGGTTTAGCCTCTGCTTTTGACTTAACCTGCTCTTTTTTTGCTGCTTTTGGCATAAAATTCTCCTAATTAAAAGTTTGAGTTGCTTAGGGCGACTGAATAGTAGAAAAAGAATATTCCCTAAGGCTTGCTAATAAGATAGAAAATTAAACTTGTGAGCCTCGCGGTGAGGCTCTTTCTTTCACAAATTTACCCCCACATTTAAGCCAA
>CAZIMU010000182.1:0-1984 GCA_964540355.1 uncultured Fibrobacteraceae bacterium
GGTGTTCTTGCAAGCTGCCAATTGCGAGCCGCAACCCGCAGCTCCTGACACTGCACTGCCGTGGTCACAAAAACGCCTAGAGGCACAGCTCCAGTATCGTACATAATGTCGGTTGCTTTTGAGACAGTTTTTAGACTGCTGATGGTGCGTATTCCCATAAATGCCGCTAATGCAGCTAAGAATAGGAAAGATGCGATGAGTTTTGGACCCATTTTGATGTTGTTCATAGTTACCTCTAGCCAAACTTGCTGGGGGGTAATATAGTAAATTTAAATTACTATATTTACCCTAATATTAAGGGGGTTTTTATGCAACGAATGGTTCTTTTGTTGGTTTTTTGTGCTTTTACGGCAGTTAATGCACAATTATTGCCTGGCGCAAAGCCGGTGCAAACCTATATGACAGACTCTACGGGCAAAGTGCTGATGATGGATTTTGGCATTAAGCTAACCGGCGTAAAAGATGCCAATACGCCTTTCTCGGTATTTAGCTCTAGGCCGCTTTTGGTTTATTACTTTAGCCCATTTTGCCCGCATTGCCAAAAAAGCTATGGTGGAGTTCAGCAGGTGGCAAAGGAATATGAATCTAAAGGTTTAACGAGCCTTGCCATTTCTGTTGGCAACACCCAAAAAAGGGATATTTTAATGTTTATGGAAGAGAGAAAAGCCTCTATCCCGTTTTTTCAAGACACAGACCAAGATTTTGGCAAAAAATATGGTGATGGCTATGTACCAAGGCTCTATTTGGTTTCTCCAGACGGCAAAATTGTTCGCTATACATCCTTAGAAAGCGAAAGCCATATCAAAGAAATTAAAGCCGATATAGAGAAATTGCTAGGGATAGGCAAATAAACCGATAGTGAACTTATCTCAAAATCATTCTTACGCTGAGTTGGCTCGCAATATGGATCCAGCTCTGGTTATTGTTCTTTCTGAGCATTTGGGGTGGGTAGCTAAACACCCTGAGGCTTTTCCACATAGCGAAAATATTTCGCAAAGCCACACTGCCTGGCTCTCCGCACTTAGCGGATTTGCAGAAATGGAACAGAAATTTGCAGCAAAGCTGGATGAATGGCGAGAAAAATGGCAACAGAGATTTGAAATTGAAGGGCTAACGCAAATAGTGGCTACGGGTGCAGAAGAAATAAAAAAAAATAAAAACGCAAAAGAAAGAGAGCGGCTCGCAAAGGCTCTTTATCTTCACACCGTGCATTTAATGATTGGCGATGCGCAAAAATACTTAGTAACCATAAATAGCCGTGCAGAGCTATTGCAAGAAAATATCCGCAAAATTTGGCACAAAAACTGCCCTAGTGATTCTTATTCAAAAATCCTTCCAAGCATTGAAGGCTCTTTTCAAAATTACGAAGAAACATTTTTCAGCAATATTAGAAATTTGCTCTTTGAAGACCAAAAAGATTCCATTCCCAGCATTGCCAAGCAAGAATTTTTGGAGGCAATAATGGCAAATGAAAATTGCAATTTGATTTTAAATTTCTACTTTTCAAAAATATTTCGCCAAGTATCTAAAATTTCTGCTAACATACTCAAATTCTATTCTAAAAAATGGGCTTTGTATGCAAGAGGTTTTGGTTGCAGGCAAAACCTTTTACCTTTGGGATAAAATATGCTTGAAATAGTCACTCTCGCTTCTACATTGCTCCTCATTGCGGTGCTTTTATATATGCAACACAAAATTTTGAAGGAACTGAAAAATATTCGTATTCCGCCTCCGCAAAAAATTGAAGCTCCTCCGGCAAAGGAAGTGGTTTTGGATTTGAATCCAGTTATAGAAGCCATAAAAGGCATACAAATTGAAATACCAAAAATTGAGCTTCCTAAGATTGAGCTTCCAAATATAGAAGTTCCCAAAATCGAAATCCCAAAGATTGAAATCCCAAAGATTGAAATACCAAAAATCGAGCTTCCCAAGATTGAGCTTCCAAATATAGAAGTTCCCAAAATCGAAATCCCAAAGATTGAAA
>CAZIMU010000182.1:2084-3933 GCA_964540355.1 uncultured Fibrobacteraceae bacterium
TACCAAAAATTGAGCTTCCCAAGATTGAATTTCCAAAAATTGAACTTCCGCAGGCAAAGGAAGTTAATATAAACACGGAAACTCTGCAAGAAATAGTCACCTTAATGCGGGTGAACCAAGCCGAGTTCCAAAGCGGTTTAGAGGCTTTCCACAAAGCCATAGACAAACTGCTGGTTCAAATTCCCTCGGGCGAAAAAGAACTGGATGCGCAAAAGGAATTTATGCAAAAATTTGAAGCCGCCTTTGCAAAGGTTCAAGAGCAAGCCACCGAAGCCATGAACGATAACTCGCTTCGCCTTCAAGAGATTTTAGCTGAATTTTTGAATAAAGAGCGCAGCAATGGCTAGTGAATATAATGAACATTTGGTAAAAAATATGCAAAAAAGAATTGCGTATTTCAATGATGCCGGACTTTGCAAAGAGGCAGAATTATTGCAAGCTAGGTTGCATTTGCTTAAAGAAAAAACCGTTGATAAAAACATTGGGGCATCTGGAGAAATTAAGCACGAAAACTTAATTACAAAGAAACTCTGCGAGAATTTAAGCGCAAAGCTAAGGGTAGAAACCCGCTATACTCCAGATTTGGAAAAGCAATATATTTTAGAGAATCTTGGCAAAGCCAAAACTTTAAAAGAGCTTGAGCCGCTCAGAATAGCCTATATAGAGAGGATGGTGAAAATAAACCGCGCAAAAAACAGCAAAGAAATTGCATTTGTTCCCGAAAGCGACACCGAGGCAGGTCCATACAACAACGAGAAAATTTTTTGCGAAGCCCTAAAGTTAATTCACTCTCAAGACCCGCTTTGGATAGAAGACTTAAAAGAGCTGTATTTTTCCATTATGCCTTTGAGTTCTGCGGTGGCTGTTTCTAAATCGCCGTTGTGAATTTAGATAAATAGACACCATATATGTCAGCGATATGTGGAGAACAAAGCTCAAAGTTTATCGCACGGCATAATTTCTAGGAATCCCAAGCTTTCGTTTAGCCTCCGCCAGAGGAATACCCTTTTCCAAAAGGGCAAACACCTTTTTAACGCCTCTGGCTTCGCCTTCCTCCCTGCCTTCCTCTCTGGCAACGGCAAGGGCATCTTTCAATTTGAACTTTGTGGTCAACATATTTACTACCTCCGATGAATTTTGTCTCAAATAATCACGCAATATCCCTTTGTCTATGCAATAAACAACTGCTTTTTCTATTGCTTCCTTCAATGGGTTGCCATTGGATTGAATTTCTCTAATTTTTGCTACAAAGGCGGAATAACCTGCCAAGTTCTTGCTCCTATGCTCAAGCTTTGGGTTATGACCCTTGTTTATGTTCAACACACGGACTGACAATTCCAACTCAGGAGCTTTCTTTATGCCGAGTTGCTCGAATGCGTCTGAAAGTTTCAATATTTTCTCTTTTGGGTATTTGTCAACGCCGTTGTATAGGACTATGAATTCTGGTCTTGGGATTTTTATCAAACTCTGCTTGTAAATGCTTTTGGGGTCTATTATCTTTTCATATACCTTTGATATATATATCAGAAAACGCAAAGGCATATTTTCATTTATGCTAGATTGATGCTCTATCAGAATAACCAATTTGCCGCCTATAGTGAAAGATATGTCGTTCTGCCTATTTGGAAACAGAACGCCGTCCAATGTGTTGATGGTTATTATATTGGGGTTTTTGTAGGAAGTTCCCTCTATCGCGTTGTACAATTCCAGCAACCGCTTCTTGTCTTTGAACAAAGAAGTGAAAACAGAATCTTTGTATTTGCGCTTGGCTGGCATAAAGGCAATATAGTAAACGCTGATTACCAGAACAATAAAAAACGCCCATCTATAAAATCTTTACCAAATGTCT
>CAZIMU010000183.1:0-3933 GCA_964540355.1 uncultured Fibrobacteraceae bacterium
GAGACGGGCAAAGCCCCGATGACGGCATTTACGTGCTGGTTAAAGAGATAATAGATAACTCCATAGACGAATTTGTTATGGGGGCAGGGAAAAAAATAGACATTGAAATAAAAGACCACTCCGCGAAAATAAGAGATTGGGGCAGAGGTATTCCGTTGGGGAAAGTGGTTGAATGTGTGTCTAGAATGAATACAGGCGGCAAGTATGATAGCGAGGCTTTTCAAAAATCTGTGGGCTTGAATGGAGTTGGAACAAAGGCGGTAAATGCGCTTTCTTCTTATTTCTGCGTTGTTTCGCACAGAGATGGCAAATGCAAAAAAGCAGAATTCAAATGTGGTAAATTAATAAAAGAATATCCCGAAAAACCTAGCAGCGAAAGAAACGGAACCGAGGTTTATTTTGAACCAGATAAAGATATTTTCAAAAATTTTCGTTTTTTGCCCGCATATATGGAAGAGCGTATTTGGAACTACGCCTATTTGAACACAGGGCTTTCGCTAAACTTCAACGGCAAAATATACGAGAGCAAAAACGGGCTTTTTGATTTGCTCTCCAGCCAGGCAAAAGATTCCATGCGCTATCCCATAATTCACTGCAAAGGAAAAGATATTGAAATTGCTTTCACTCACGGAGAGCTTTACGGGGAGCATTATTTCAGCTTTGTGAACGGACAGCACACCACGCAGGGCGGCACACATCAGGCGGCGTTTAGGGAAGGGGTTGTGAAAGGCATTAGGGATTTTTTCAAAAAAGATTTTGACGGTTCTGATGTTCGCAACTATATGCTCGCAGCGGTTTCTGTTAGAATTCAGGAACCTGTTTTTGAAAGCCAAACCAAAACAAAACTAGGCAGCACAACCGTTGCCCCAGGCGGTGCAGCATTGCGCAATTGGATGGTGGATTTCATAGCAAAAGAAGTGGATAACCATCTGCATAAAAATCCAGAGAGCGCAAAGATAATTCAAGAGAGAATAGCCCAAAGCGAAAGGGAAAGAAAGGAGATTGCCGGAGTTCGCAAGCTGGCAAACGAGAGAGCAAAAAAGGCAGCTGTTCATAACCGCAAATTGAGGGATTGCAAAGTTCATTTGATAGATTTAAAGAACGAAAAGAAAAACGAAACTATGATTTTCATAACCGAGGGCGATAGCGCAAGCGGCTCAATAACAACGGCGCGCGATGTGCAAACGCAAGCGGTGTTCAGCTTGCGAGGCAAGCCGCTCAACACTTATGGAATAGGGCGCAAAGTGGTTTACGAAAACGAGGAATTCAATCTTTTGCAACACGCCCTTGATATTGAAAACGGCTTGGAAAACCTGCGCTACAACAAGGTAATTATAGCAACCGATGCCGATGTTGACGGTATGCACATAAGGCTTTTGATGGTATCTTTCTTTTTGCAGTTTTTCCCAGAGCTTGTGGAGCAAGAGCATCTTTACATTTTGCAAACACCGCTGTTCAGGGTGCGCAACAAAAAAGAAACCCTCTATTGCTACAATGAGAATGAACGTGATGCAGCACAGGCAAAGCTAGGCGCGCAAGCAGAAACAACCCGCTTCAAAGGGCTTGGCGAAATAGACCCCGAAGAATTCGGCTTGTTCATAGGCGATGATATGAGGCTGGAAAGCGTGATTATGCCGCAAGAGTCAAATACAAACAAAATGCTTGAATACTATATGGGAAACAACACAGCCTCCCGCACCGAACACGTTATAAATAATCTGAGAACCGAAGCTGTGGCTGATTTGTGATTTAATTTTTTATACAACGAACACTGAAGAGAGACAATTTATTGCCATCACTTTCAGATATATCGTTAGTTTGATAAAACAGATTTAGGTAATAAGCGTTGCTTGTATTTTGCTCGGTGGAACTCCACCAGTTGCCGCTGCTTCCTGCGCTGTAAAAAATCGCATTTGAATAACCTAGGCCTCCTGGCAAGGCTGAAAAACGTTTAGTATTAGCACCATTGCCCCCTTCTTCCCAACCTGTTTCATTTTTCAAATTTTTGCCAGCGGCTTCTTTGCCGCCCACATTGTTTATCAAAATTTGCCATTCAGTGGAACTTGGCAAATGCCAACCATCAGGGCAAGCGGTGAGTGCGGTAACCCAGTCGTACAAACGTCCGTATTTTTCGCAATTTTCGTCTAAATTGGCATAGCAAGCCGAATAACCAACTTTGAATTTCAAATTTTCCGCCATCCAAACTTGATTGCCAATTTTAATGGTTTTATACTCCTGTTTGGCACGGGAATCTACAAGAACACCGTGCATAAAACCTTCTATCATACTGTTTATGCTGTCGTATTTAAAAGCAAAGATAAATCCAGCAACAATAAATACTGCTATTATTGCTAAAACTTTTCTTTTGGAGTATCCATTGCATTCGTACCCACAATTAGGACAATTTATCATAAATTCCTCAGTTATAATTCTGTTTTTGAAATATAGCTATTTTTTTAGGCAAAATCAAGGGTAAAGGCAAAAAAAGTGCTTTTTATAGCGCGTACGAGATTTGAACTCGTGTTACCGGCGTGAGAGGCCAGCGTCCTAGGCCACTAGACGAACGCGCCAAAAACGGAAATATTAAGAAATAACAACAAAATCGGTAGAAATATAGAAAATTATCTGAACCAGAATTCAAATTAAGCCTATTTTACTATCTTACTCCCATGACCTTTGAAGATATTTTCGCTTTGGTGAAGGACCGCAAAGAAAAAATGCCGGAAGGCAAAAGTACAACGGAGCTTTTTAAAAAAGGCTCGCACGGTATTGGCAAAAAATTGGTAGAAGAGGCAGCAGAATCTTGGATGGCGGCTCGCTTTGAGGGTAAAGATGACCTTGCACTTGAGCTTTCACAAGTGCTTTATTACGCAGCTTGTATGATGGTAGAAAACAACTTGTCGCTAGAAGATGTTTATGGTAAACTCTGAATTTGAGTTTATAAATGGGTTGCTCGCAAAAGCGGGTTTGCTTGCAAGGGGGGTGGGAGACGATGCTTTTGTTTTTGGCAAATATTTGATTTCTGCGGATATGGCTGTGGAGGGAACGCATTTTAGGCTGGACTGGAGCACTCCCTCGCAGGCGGTGGAAAAATGCCTGCTCTCCAACTTCTCCGACATAAACGCTATGGGCGGCACCTCTTGTGCAATTCTTTTTTCGGTTTGCATAAACAAAAAATGGAGCAAAAAAATAAGAGACGAAATTGCAGAAACAACGGTTAAGGTTTGCAAAAAACACAAGGTGAGAATTTTAGGCGGAGATACCACAGGCGGAAATTCAGGAGTTTTTTCCATAACTGTTTTTGGCAAAGCGCAAGGCAAAATTTTGTTGAGGAGTGCGGCAAAAGCAGGCGATGACGTGTGGCTCGCAGGCTCGCCAAGCGGTTTAGAAATAGGTCCCATAACTGTCCATCCGCCGCTGGGTTTGGGAAAAGAGCTTGCAAAAATAAAAGGCATTGGAGCCTGCATAGATACAAGCGATTCCATAGCGGAAAGTTTGCAGCACATATCTGAAAAATCGAAAGTTCGTTTGGAAGTGGAGAAAATGGAACGCTCTATTTTGCAAAGTGCGGAGGATTTTTGCTTGTTATTCACAGCGAGAGAATCTGCAAGGGGAGGCATTTTGAAGCTCACAAAAAAATTCCCCATATATAAAATAGGCAAAGCGAAAAAAGGTAGCGGTATTTTTTTAAATGGAAAAAAAATTGAGGTTAAGGGATGGCAACACTTCGAGTAGCATTTCCATTTGCAATGCAGATATTTGTTTGCATACTCCTCCTCTCCTGCGAACCCAACCGCATAGAAGTCGTGGAAGTTTTTGACAACAACGCACCAAAAGAAGCCTACGAAGTTTCGCCAGACGGTGAAAAACAGGTTAGATACTCTTGGTACAGAAATGGAATAAAAGCAGAGGAAATGCCTTTTGCAAACGGAG
>CAZIMU010000184.1:0-3928 GCA_964540355.1 uncultured Fibrobacteraceae bacterium
TTAATAGCACATATAGAGAGATATGGAAAGGTGTTGTATTCTGGTTTTGCTCAATGAGCATTGGTTGGGCTATCAACAAACGCCCACGGCTAGCGGCGGCGCTACGCGCTTAGTCCTGAACGCACCGAACACTAAACAGGTAGTTCTTACTGTCGTAGTACCAGAGTACGTACTCGTCGGTCCTCCGTGGCCTTGCGCAAAAAGCGGTCTAGCCTTTGCCCTGCATTATGTTTGTTGATTGTTATGGATAGCACTTTTGTAAATTACAAAAAATGGACTGTATAAAAAACATAGTCATCTGCGGTGGGACTCACGGGAATGAGCTAACGGGCGTGTATTTGGCAAAAAAACACGGCTGGCTTTTGGCAAATCCGGCGGCAACGGCGGCTTGTCGCAGGTATATAGACAAGGATTTGAACAGGTGTTTTGCATTACCTAATTTGAACGGCAACGATAACGCTTTGGAATCTGTACGCGCTAGAGAAATAAATGATTTGCTCGGAAAAAAGGGAAGCGAAGATGCTCCTGATTTTATTTTGGATATACATAATACAACGGCAAATATGGGCATAACTCTTATACTCAGTTCCTCAGAGCCTGCTCTTTTGCAAATTTCCGCAATAATTGCAAGCGAATTTTCAAACATACACATTTATCTGCAACCCGAAAAAAGAGAGGAATCTCCATATCTTGGCACAATAGCCAAAAGCGATGTTTGCATAGAAGCGGGGCCACAAGCACACGGAACACTTGATGCGGAACTCTTTTTTAAGGTGGAGAGAGTTGTTCTTCGCTTTTTGGAACTCATAGAATCTTGGAATAATGGAGCTTTGCCAAAAATAAACAATTTTGAAACATTCAAAGAAATGCGAAGCATTGATTACCCAAGAGATTCAAATGGCAATATAACCGCTATTATACACCCCGCTTTGCAAGGCAAGGATTTTTGCGAACTTAAAAGCGGAATGCCTGTATTTATGGGCTTTGACGGAAAGGAAATTCTTTGGGAAGGCGAAACCTGCTACCCTGCTTTCATAAACGAGGCCGCATATTACGAAAAAGGAATTGCAATGAGTTTAGCAGAGAGATTTCTACATTCCTGATATATGCTCACATTTAAAAGCCAGCGAGGCCGCAAGGCAGAAACATATATTTGCGCTTATTTGCTGCGCAAAGGTTGCAAGTTATTTGCAAGGAATTATAGATATGCTGGGGGCGAGCTTGATATAGTGGCTAAAGATAAAAACGGTGCTTGGCTTTTTGTGGAAGTAAAATCCGTTTGGAAAGATTCCTTTGGTTCTCCAGACACAAGGGTGAATAAGGAAAAACAGAGAAAAATTTGGCGAACTGCACTTCATTTTTTGCACAATAACGGTGGGTTTGAGCAAAATTCTCGCTTTGACGTGGCGGCTATGGATTTTAGATTCAAACGAGGCGAAATAAGATATTATGAAAACGCTTTTGCAGCATCGCAAGTTATTCCAGATTTGGGAATAAAACACAGGAAGGGAAATGCTCACTAAAAGACTTATCATTTGCTTGGATGTTCGCGATCGCAAGGTCACCAAAGGCGTTAAGTTCAAAGGCAACATAGATATTGGAGACCCTGTTGAAATGGGAGCCAAATATAGCAAAGAGGGTGTTGACGAACTTGTTTTTTACGATATAACCGCAAGTGCGGAACATAGGCAGTGCGATATTGAAATGGTTAAGGATATTGCAAAAAATGTGTTTATTCCCTTTTCGGTTGGCGGCGGTGTGCGTAATTTGGAGGATATGCACCAAATTTTACTCGCTGGGGCAGAAAAAGTCAGCATTAACAGCCTTGCCGTATTAAACCCCGAAATTATAGCGGAGGGTGCCAAAGCCTTTGGAAAACAGTGCATAGTGCTTGGAATGGATGCGAAGTTTGTGGGGGTTTCCGATAAAATTCCGAGCGGTTATGAGGTTGTTATTCGCGGTGGCAGGGAATATATGGGCTTAGACGCGGTGGAATGGGCAAAAAAAGCGGAAAATTTGGGCATCGGAGAAATTTGCCTGAACAGCATAGACACAGACGGCGTTAAAAATGGCTATGAACTCACAATAACAGAAAAAATAGCCCAAGCCGTGTCAATTCCCGTTATAGCAAGCGGTGGTGCTGGAGAGCCAAGCCATATAGTTGAATTATTCGCAAAAACACACGCAGATGCAGCTCTCATAGCCTCTATGGTTCATTTTGGAACTTATAGCATATCCCAAATAAAAACGGAGATGAAATCCGCAGGTATTTCAGTGCGGTAATTACTATATGGTTAACTCATATTCAAATGTTCTGGGATATGGGACTAGGGACAGGGGACATGATGTCCCAAAGAGAGCTAATCACTATTTACTATATTACCCCTATTGGTGAGGATTAAATGGCAGTAATGGATGATGATAAAAAAACAGAAGAATCTCCGGCAGCGCCGAGTTCTGAGGGAAAGTCTAATTTAGTCAAATGGGTTATGGTCTTCCTTATTTTGCTCATATTTGTGGGTATAGAGGTTGGAATAGCCGTATTCTTCGTGGGCAAGCTAAAAGAACCCGATGCTGCAGCAATATCAGCAGAAGCAGCTGCAAAGGCACGGCAAGACTCTATAAATAAGCAAACCGCTATGGGTGCCACTCTGGCCGCTCCCATAGAAATAACCGTAAACATATTCGGCGAAGAAGGCCGCTACCTCAAATGCGGAGTTCAATTGGAGTACGATGCCACAGATGAGCAACTAGGCGTGGAATTAGAAGCTCGTAAAGCTCGCATGAAAAACATAATCATAGAGATAATGAGTTCTAAACCGCTTTCTGACCTTATGTCAAACGACGGTAAAAAAGCCATAAGAGATCAAATTGTTGCCGAGATAAATAATATATTGCCAGAAGAAGTAGGGGGCAAGCCTTTGGGAAGGGTTCGCCGCAGCTATTTTGATTCTTTTGTTATGCAGTAAAAGGTAAAATAAAGTGGGCGACATTCTATCACAATCAGAAATTGATGCAATGCTATCGGGGCTTTCGGCAGCCCCTGCTGCTCCTGCTGCCCCTGCTGCTCCGGCATCAGGCTATAAGCCTTTTGCTCCAATGTCGGTTTCACCTACTGCGAACAAAAAAGTAAATCTCTACGATTTTACACGCCCAGACCGCATTTCAAAAGACCAAATAAGCACTCTGAGAAATTTGCACGAAGGTTATGCTAGATTGCTCACAACCACGCTCACAAGCCTGCTCAGAACAGTTGTGGACATTAGCCTGCAAAATGTGGAACAGCTCACTTATGGCGAAGTGATTAAAAGCATATCCACGCCAAGCTGTATTTATGTGTTTCAAATGGAACCGCTGGAATCAAGCGCAATTTTTGATGTTAGCCCTTCGCTCATATTCATTATGCTAGACCGCTTGTTTGGAGGGCAAGGACGTTCAATAGATTCAACCAACCGAGAAATGACAGATATTGAGAAAACCGTTATATACAAGATAATAGAACGCTCTCTCGCTGATTTGAAGGTTGTTTGGGAAAACATCGGTATTTTTTCGCCCAAAATTGAAAACTACGAAATAAATCCGCAATTTGTGCAAATTGCACCTCCAGGCGATACCGTTGTTTTGGTTACACTTGAAGTTCGTACCCGCACGGGTTCAGGCTTAATGAGCCTCTGTTTTCCATTTGTTCTTTTAGAATCCATCATAGACAAGTTGAGCGGTGAATCTTGGATATCTGCGCAAAAAACAACCACACAGGAAACTCGTAGAATGGTTGAGCGCGAGCTTTCAACCACTAATGCTATGCTCCGCGCAGAAATTGGAGCCACACAACTTTCCGTCAAAGATTTTTTGCAGCTCAGTGTTGGCGATGTGATGGTTTTAGACAAACTTGCGCAATCCGATTTGACTATGTACATAGAAGACCGTC
>CAZIMU010000185.1:0-3902 GCA_964540355.1 uncultured Fibrobacteraceae bacterium
TAAAAGCACTCAAAGAAGAGATGAGCCACATGTGGCGTCTTGTTCTCTCTCAACTTCAAAAATGCAAGCTGGCATACCTCACCAATGACACGGAGCTTGCCAGAGAGGTTGTAAGTCGTGAAAAACGAGTGAACACATTTGAACTTAAAATAGACAGCGATTGTGAAAATTACATAGCTTTATTTGCTCCCGTTGCCGTGGATTTGAGACTTGTGCTATCACTTATGAAAATAAGCAGCGCACTTGAACGCATAGGCGATTTTGCCGAAGGCATTGCAAAGCACGTTATAGTAGAGGATTTTCATCCGATAACTGCAAAATTAAAAGAAGATTTGAAAATTGAAACTATGTTTGACACGGTAATTTCAATGCTTTCAGACAGTTTTTCGGCTTTAGAATCTGAAAACACCAAACTTTCTGGCAAAATTCTACAAAAAGACGACGAAGTGGACTCGCTTTTTTTGGAAGGCAAGGAATTTCTAGCGAAATATGTTCAAAAAGAATCTTCGCATAGCAAATGCGTTTTGGAAACTCTGTTGGTTTTGCGCAAGTTAGAGAGAATAGGCGACCATTGCAGCAATACCGTTGAAGAAATTGTTTTTTACATAGATGCCAAAGTTTTAAAACACGTTAAAAGCAGGGAATAGCAACTTTTACTATATTCCATTTAATGGAACGCCCGGAACATAAGGAAAACTATTTTCTTACCACACTCTTCACCATCCTCTTCTCCATAGGAATCTTTTACACATTCAAAGCTTTGTTGCCAGAGACGCTTTTTGCAAAACCTGTGCATAAAGAAAAAAACAATAATATAGTTGTTGATAGCTTAATGCTTCTCGCTATGGCTGAACCAGCAACCGAAATTGACAATACTGTTGTGGCTGAATATACCCCCTTTGGCGGATTGGTCAACTTCTTTCAAAAACTCTTCACGTTGGAGCAAACAAAAAAAGGTTCTGTGCGAATAGCATATTTCGGTGATTCTATGATAGAAAGCGACCTTATAGTTCAAGATATTCGCAAAGACTTCCAAAGAAAATTCGGTGGGCAAGGAATAGGGTTTATCCCGCTCAGCAGCCTGTCGCCTTTTTTCGGCGGGTCTATACGATTCGAATATTCCCCAGAGTGGAACACATATTCTGAATTTGGTTCGAAAAAATCACCCTCATCACTTGGTATAAGTGGCTATGTTTCCTATGCAGATACTGGCGTTTCGGTTTGGACACGCTACGAGAATGGTTCTTCTTCACTTGCACACCCAACGCTTTTCTACGGTCGCTCAAACAACAGCAATGCTAAAATGACTATCACTACCGACAATGGTGTTGTAGAGTCTGTTTCGTTGAAACCAACTGGAATTCTAAATAAACAATCCTTGGCTTCGTGGCCTCGTGAATTGAAAATTCAATTTTATAACGCAGAGTCCATTCCGTTCTACGGTGTTAGTTTTTCTGGTGTGAGTGGAGTGAATATAGACGATTTTGCACTCCGCAGCAATTCAGGACTGCCGCTGGGAAATCTCAATACATCGTTGATGAATGCTTTTCAGCGAGAGTTGAATTACGATCTCATAGTATTGCAGTTTGGGGCAAATGTGTTGAATCCAGAGAGAGCAGAGTATAATTGGTATGCAAATAGAATGATATCGGTTGTGAACCACTTGAAAAAATGTTTTCCTGATGTAGATATTTTGGTTATCTCACAGGCCGATAAAGCAACGAAATATGGAACGGAAATAAAAACCGACACTACACTTGCCGCATTAATCCGAGCGCAGGAAAAATATGCACGCAATACGGGGTCTGCTTTTCTCGACTTGTTCCAGTTGATGGGTGGGGAAGGGTCTATGGTTAAATGGGCGAGTGAAACTCCGCCGCTTGCTCGTTCAGATTTCACTCATTTTAACGAAAAAGGTGCAAAAAAAATCGGTCATCTTATTTTTGAAAAATTGAATCAGGAATATGAAAATTTCAAAATAAAAAACAATTTATATGCGGAGAAAGAAGGGGGAAAAAATGAATAGAATATTCTTTTGTTTGGTGATAACTCAGGTGCTATATGCTCAAATGCTAAATGCGCCACTTCTATATCCTTTTTTTGAAAAACTTGCCCATTTGGAGAAGAATAAAGATGGAAAAATCAACATAGTCCATGTTGGCGATTCGCATATTCAATCCGAGCCTTTCATAAATGCTATACGCAAACCGCTGCAACAGCAATTTGGAGATGGTGGGCGTGGATTTATATTTCCATACACTCTTAACAAACAAGTTGGTATGCCTTACTATTTTGCCACAAATGCTGCTTGGCAAACGTGCAGGAACAGCCAACCTTCTAAATGTGCTATTGGTACAGAATTTGGATTATCCGGTTATGGGTTCTGCACCAAAACGGAACCATTTGTATTTTCGGTGGAAGCTAGTGAAGATAAGTATAAATTTAACACAATAAAAGTGGTGTCTCCAATAAGCTCTTTCTATAACATAGCAACAGTAGATATGAATATGAAGCCCATTATACACAAGCAGAAACCGAGCATTACTTTGCACAGGGTTAAAAGAGGAGAAACTTTAGACCTAATTGCGAAAAAGTACAATGTTTTTTCAGCGACCATTAAGAAAGAAAACAAAATGAGGTCTAATAATATCTATGTGGGAAAAAATTTGCGCATCCCTATAACGGTAACCGAAACCAGCGTTGACACATCTATATTTCGCTCACTTGAATATAAATCGCAGGAGCCTTTAATTTCGGTGTATCATCAGGACAAACCTATTTCTACAATATACCTGCTCCCAACAAGAAAACAAAGTCTTTACAACCTCAATGGATTAGTTGTTGAAAAAGATTCTCCGGGTCTTATCTATCACAGTATAGGTTCAATAGGGGCTATGGCGTCTAATTACAATGAGACTCCCTTGTTCTTTAAGCAACTTCCTGTGCTAATGCCCGACCTTATTATTGTATCGTTTGGAACTAATGAATCTTATAGCAGTATTTCGGCAGAGAAATATATTGAGCAGATTGAACAGTTCATCAAGAATATCAGAATGTTTTGCCACAATGTTCCGATAATAATAACCACGCCGCAAATTTCACTGCTGCGTAACAAAAAGTTTAACACATATATCTTAGAATATTCAAACGCTCTGGTGCGAAAAGAGGATGTTGCTATATGGGATTTATATTCTTTTCTAAATAGGCTCATGGGGCCAGAAAAAGACATTGCAGCAACGAAAATATCTAAAGATTACGTACACTATACTGGCGAAGGGTATATCAATCAGGGAACAGCGTTTGTCCAAGACTTTCTCAATGAATACGAAAATTATAAACGGAGCCGTGAATGACCTCTTGGTTTGTGTATGACCCTAAAGCCCCGTTGTTGTTTAGCAGCAGTCTGTTTATGGGGCTGTTCATAGTTTTTTATCTGATATATATATATACTTACAATTTCAACCGTTTTCGCACCATATATGTTTTGCTCTTTTCTTTTTTCTTTTACTACAAAGCAGGCGGAATGTATTTCATTTTGCTCATCGTTTGTTCTATTCTCAACTATTTTTTATCCAAATTTTTGCACAAGGCAAAAAAACCAAAAATAAGAAAATTTCTTGTAACGCTTTTAGTAGTGATGAATTTGGGAATTTTGGTTTACTATAAATACACTAACTTTATTATAGGGAATATCAATGCGGTTTTTAACGGGGATATTCCATTTCAAAATATCATATTGCCTATAGGAATTTCTTTTTTCTTGTTTCAGGCGATTAGCTATGCCATAGATGTTTACAGAAGGGAAATTGAGCCTGCTAATAATTTGCTGGATTTTTCCTTTTATCTATGCTTTTTTCCGCAGTTGGTGGCTGGTCCAATAGTTCGTGCCAAGGAATTTTTGC
>CAZIMU010000186.1:0-3880 GCA_964540355.1 uncultured Fibrobacteraceae bacterium
TTTAGGGTTATTGGGTTTAAAACAACTCCAGATTCCCATCTTTTAACCTTGCGAACCTCGGCAGCCTGATTTTCAATGCTCATATTTTTGTGTATAACCGAAATACCGCCTTGCAAAGCCAGCGAAATAGCGAGCGGTGCCGTTGAAACGGTGTCCATAGCGGCACTTACAATGGGAATATTGAGTTTTATTTTTCCAAGTTCGGTTTTAATGGAGGTTTGCGCGGGCAAAATCTCCGAAGCTCCTGGGTAAAGAAGGACATCGTCAAATGTAAGACCTAGTTTCATAGATTTAAAATAGAAAATACAATTTACTATATTCAAAATTCAGAGGATTTTAGGAGAAAAATAGTGAAAAAACCCCTCAACAAAATTGTGTTTATGATGGCATTTGGGCTTGCTATCTGCTTTGCACAAGATGCATCGCTTGCAGTTTATACATCTGGCGCAAAAGATGATGGCATAAACAAATCTATGAGCAACAAACTGCTTTCTACAATGGTGCAGAGCGGTATATATGTGGAAATAGGGGACCCCGGCTCATTTCAAGACGAACTAGCCAGAAACGGAAAGAGCGACTTAACCTCAGTTATCCAAACCGCAAAGCGGTACGGCGCAGATTATGTCTGCGTAGTGAGCATAACAGAGGTATTCGGTACCCATTCCATCAGCTCACGACTGATAAAAATCGCTAGTTCTCAGGTTGTCAAAACTGGCTTAATTGACCGTTCGCTTAAATCGCTTGGAGATTTATCAACTGTTTCCAATGAGCTTGCTAGGCAACTTCTTCCCTCTTCCGTTGCTCCCGTTAACTCTCCTGCGGCAGTAGTGCCTCACTCAATGCCTCCGAAAACGTATTCGCCACCACCATCACCACAGCTGCAAAATGCCATGCCTCCGCAGCAAGTAGCACCGTATTTGCCACCACAATCGTATTCGCCACCTACTCAGCCTTTTAATGCAGCTATGGCTCCTACGATGGCAGCGCAAGGTCAGTGTGCGAGAAAGTACAATATAAACGAACTTCTTTCTAAAATAAAAGACGGTTTTCCCGCTCAATTGAAAGATTGCTCCTCAAAACTCGTAAAAGATATGCTCACTCCAGCCTCGTTTGGAGGAAAAACATTGGAACCAAAATCGTTTATGATACAATGCCCCATAGACGGGATAAAAAAAGAATTACCAGAGGGTTTCCCAGATGTGAATAGAATAATTAACAGTATGACGAATTTTGTGCAGGGTATTATGAACGCCGCTATGGCAGGTACTGCGCTTGACCCCAAGAAGTTAGTTAGTGCGGTTTCTAGCATGAATGTAGATGAGCTTTTGAACGAAATAAAAAGCCTTTCTAACAATGAGTGCGTTGTTGACGAACCTTATGCGCCGCCAGTTGCACCTATGGAGAATTTCACGGAAAGCAATTCAAGCGAAGAAAGCGGCAAGGGCATAGTGTCTTTTGGTATTAGGACTGGTATTAACTCATCATATACTTATGCTGAATATGATATAATTAACCCATTGACAGGTAAGATTATTAGTAACTATGTCGATTACGAATATATTATCGGAATACAGCTTGGCTTTGTGCTAGACATTGCCATTAGCAGAGTGTTTCACTTGCAGCCTGGTTTTATGTATGTTCAGAAAGGAAGAGATACCATCACTGCCCATTACCTTGAGTTTCCCATGTTGCTTTCTCTCAAGCTCTCTGCATTCAGGGCGAATATTGGTCCATATATTGGTGTATGTATGAATAGCGAAAACTGGGATTATGACGATGGATATGATGCTGGTTTTAGCATGGGTGCGGGCTTTGATATAGATAAGTTCTATATAGGCTTATTTTATAACTATGGACTTGCCGATATGAGCAGTTTGGATGACTATAGCTTTTTCAACCGTACACTTGGCTTGAACGTAGGTATAAATTTTTGATGATAAGTTATGTTTTTCTACCTTACTTCCTATGTGCGGAATAGTTGCTTACATAGGTTTTAGACCTGCTCTCCATATTTTACTTGATGGTTTGAAGAGGCTTGAATACAGAGGCTACGATAGCTCTGGGATTAGTTTGCTCTCTGATGGCAAAATAAAAACTGCAAAAGCAGTTGGCAAAATAAGAGAGCTTGAAAAAAAAATGGAAACGGAGCAAATAGAAGGGTTCTCAGGAATTTGCCACACTCGCTGGGCAACGCACGGCGAACCTAGCGAAGCAAATGCTCATCCTCATCTCTGCGCAAACGGGAAAATTGCCATTGTTCATAACGGGATTATTGAGAACTACGCAATTCTCAAAAAAAAGTTGCAAGCCGAAGGCGTTAAATTTGTATCTGATACAGATACCGAGGTTGTTGCGCATTGGATAGCCAAGTTTTACAAAGGCAATTTGGGCAATGCAGTTTTGGAAGCATTAAAGCACGTAGAAGGTACCTTTGGGCTTGCGGTTATGTGCGAAGATGAACCAGATATTTTAGTTGGAGCGCGCAGAGGCAGCCCTCTTATACTTGGAGTTGGCGAAAATGAAAGTTTTTTGGCAAGCGATGTTTCTGCGATAGTGGGGCACACAAAAAAAATTGTTTATTTAGAAGACAACGATGTTATAACCATTGGCAAAAATCATTTTGAAATAAAAAATATAAAAGACATAAAAGACAAATACGTTAACCGAGAAATTCAAGAGGTTGATGCAGATTTGGAAATGGCACAAAAAGGCGATTATCCGCATTTTATGCTGAAAGAAATTTTTGAACAACCCGAAGCACTTAAAAACTGCACACGAGGCCGCTTGCTTTTAGCAGACGGCAATGCCAAACTTGCGGGGCTGGATAATTCGCTTAAAGAATTAAGGACTATAGACCGCATAATAATAACAGCTTGCGGAACAAGCTACTATGCTGCAATGGTAGGGGAGTACCTTATTGAGGAATGGGCAGGTATTCCAGTTGAGGTTGAATATGCTTCGGAGTTTCGCTACAGAAATCCTATAATAGGCTCAAATACTCTTGTTTTCACAATATCTCAAAGCGGTGAAACAGCAGATACTTTAGCTGCGTTGAAAGAAGCGCAGAACAAAGGAGCAACGGTGCTTTCTATATGCAATGTGGTTGGCTCAACCATAGCAAGGGCATCTAATGGCGGGGTATATTTGCACGCTGGCCCAGAGATTGGGGTTGCAAGCACAAAGGCATTCAATGCGCAGGTAACTGTTTTGGCTTTGGTTGCTCTTTTGCTAGGTCGCCAGCGCAGGCTTTCTTCTGTTGAGGGAATGGAAATAGCTCAAGCTATAAACTCACTGCCTTTGGCAGTGGAGCAAACTTTGAAGTTGAGCGATGAAATTTTGGAAATAGCCAAAGTGTATTACAAGCACTCAAATTTTCTTTACCTTGGCAGGCATTATCATTATCCAGTTGCTATGGAAGGTGCTTTGAAATTAAAAGAGATAAGCTACATTCACGCAGAAGGCTACCCAGCAGCAGAGATGAAGCACGGGCCTATAGCTTTGATAGATGAAAATATGCCTGTTGTGATAGTTGCCCCCAAAGATGCTCTTTTTGATAAGATTGTTTCAAATGCTAGAGAAATTAAGGCTAGAGGCGGAAAGCTGATTGTTGTAACCACCAGTGATTCCGCACCATTAGATGAATTTGTAGATCATATAATAAGGGTGCCTACTGTGAATAGTGCTCTTATGCCTGTGATAACAAGCGTGCCTTTGCAGCTTTTGGCATATCACATAGCTGTGCTACGCGGCAACGATATTGACCAACCCAGAAATTTGGCAAAGAGTGTGACTGTAGAATAAGTTATTTTACTCACCCTGCCAAATTTACGGTAAATTTTCTAAAAATTTTTCTGGCGAAATTACAGAAATCGCAGAATTT
>CAZIMU010000187.1:0-3879 GCA_964540355.1 uncultured Fibrobacteraceae bacterium
ACCCGCTTAACCAAGCCCTACTAATAAATCCTATTCTAGCTCTCTCTCTACTCGTTAGCAAATCCGAATTTGGCAAATTTTTCAAAAACATAAAACTATAGGCAAAATTTTTTCCTCGGCGGCTATAGGCGGCGGGAGACACCCGTTCCCTTCCCGAACACGGAAGTTAAGCCGCTTGCCGCCAATGGTACCTCACCGAAATGGTGCGGGAGAGTAGGTCGCCGCCGAGGTTTCTTTTTATTTTTAACTTTCCCACTAAAGTTTTCTAAATTTATGCCGATATATCAATAGAGAGGTATTTTATGGCTATAACACTACCATCCGTGAGCGGAAACCAGGCAATTAGCACAGATTTGATGTATCAATTCTATGATAATAAGGCTATAACCCCGCAAATCCGCGCTGCCGTGCAAAAAAGGCAGGAAGAAGAAGACAAAGAATCTGGACAGAAAACCTCTGCCAGCGCAAGTGCCAATTCTTCGAAATTTGGCCCAGCTACCCGCGTGGACATAACCGAGCAGGTTGTACGCATGAATATGGCGAATAATACAGCAAAAACGGAAAAAAAGGAAGATTCCTCTAAAAATCCCGCGACTTCCGGAACTGCCACTACCAATGCCCCTAAAAAACCTGCCAGGTACGATGTTCTTGCCGAGGTAAAAAAGAGCGTTGCAGAACGTGAGGCAGCGGCGAGAAAAGAAAAAGATGCGCAGCTTAAAGAAATAGCAGACAAAGTTGCCGCAGGAAGCTCAGCAGAAGGCTAAACTCTAATTGTGTTTCGCTTAAAATTTTTAATCCTGTTGCTTGCTTCGCTTGCCTATGCGGATTTTGATGAGATATGGATAAGAAAACATGCCTTTGCAACAGGCGTGGATTTTGTCTTTACTAAAGGCAATTTGAACGGACAGTCAGAAATTAATTCCAGTGAAAAATCTAAATTTGAAGAAACGGTTATTTTGCCCAAAGTACCGTTTTTTATTGTTTATGCCTTTGATGCCCGCGCCCTTGCAAATGCCCATTCCATAGCTTTTAACTTTGGGCTTGGCTTTCCAGATTACAAACATTATGAGCAAAGCGGCGATGCTAGATATTTGCGCCTTGGCATTGAATATCAATACCATTTTTTGTGGCCAGAACCTTTTAGAATAGGCGCAGGGATTGGCTATGCCTTTTCTTCTATGAGATTTCCAGAGGCTTCTTTTGGGGCAAAAGACGAGCAGTGGAGTTATGCTAATTTCACAGGCAATGGCGGTCATGCGGTTATTTCTACGCAGTATTATTTTACGGAAAGTTTTGCGATAGAGAGTGCTGTTCGTTGTCGTTTTCTCTATTTGAACCGAGTTGCAACAAAATTGAACGATGTATCAAGATTGAGCAATGCTGTTTGGCAGGGAGCAGGAGAACTTGGGCTTAGAGGTATGTTTGTATTCTGACAAAATTTCAAAGGCGCAAGATTTGATTGCGGAAGTATGGCCGGGGCTAGCAGAAAACCGACCTATTTATGAGACTATTTTGCACCTGTATTCGGATGGAGCTTTGATAGAAACCAATCTTGCAGACCTAAAGGAATTGCTTGAACATAAAACTCTAAAAATTCATAAAATAAACGCTGAAACATTCAAGGAATGTGTGCATAATTTGCTGGATTCCTTTCCTGAATTGACATCCGCAAAAGGCATATTGCGTTTCTATGAAGCCGCACCGGATTTTGACTGGCAAGAATGTGAAAAAGCCGAGATTGCCCTTGGCGAGGCACTAACCAGAGATATTTACGGCTGGCAACCCGATTTTTGGACTCTTTTTGAAAACAAAGATTTGGAAACGGCTTGCAGATTAACGGTGATTATTGCAAATTAAGGTTTGGAAAATTCAATAACACTTCTGTAAATTTTTCTGCCCTCTTTTTTGTATTTTTTTTCAAAGCCTGTTTCTATTCCATAAGTTGGCTCCGCATTGTTTTCTTGCAAAATTTTTGTGTTTGGAAAATTGCGAAATGCTTTAAGTGCAAGCGTATTGTATTCCTCGTGGTCGGTTGCCCAGTGAAAAAGCTTTTTGCCAGGTTTTAATACCCTGTGAATTTGCTCCAAAAAGCCTTCCCGCAAAACTAGGCGGTTTTTATGGTGCCGTCGCTTTGGCCAGGGGTCTGGAAAAAACATAAGAACCTCGTCTATGGAAGCTACTGGCGTTAAATCCCTTAAAAAATAAAACAAATCGCCACGCATAACGGCGGCATTTTTGAGTCCTAGCTTTGCTATTTTTTTTACGGTGAAATTTGAGCAATAAGCATCCCATTCCGCCCCCAAAATGCAATTTTGCGGAAAATTCAAGGCATACTGGCACAAAAAAGCCCCCTTGCCGCAACCAATTTCCAATACCAATTTTTCACCTTTGGTCTCAAACAAAGATTCCGGCTGCAAAACCTGCTCTGGCAAATTTTGTTCCTCAATAGCCATCATATAATGCCACAAAAAGGGCAACTCGCCATCCTTGTAAAATTTCATCGGGAATTCCATAGCAATAAATAATTTACATTTTTCTACTTTATCCCTACCATGACCATTCAAATACCATTATGGATTATACCGTTTTTCCCCCTATTGGGAGCAATCACGCTTGGAGCAATAGCACTTGTTCGCGTTAAAAGCAAGCAGGCTGCACCTGAGGCATATATTGGGGCACTCGCAGTTCTGCTCCCGCTTTGCTCTTTTGTTGCAACGGTGATATTTGCAACAGATATGCCGAAAGATGCCGTTTATGCAGAAACTTTGGGCAGTTGGATATCCATAGGCTATATTCAAGTGTCTTTTGGCTTTTTATTTGATTCTTTAACAAAAATAATGCTTTTATTCGTCACAGGAATAACCACCCTTATAGTTCTCTATTCGCTGGGATATATGAAAGGCGACCCTGGCTATACCCGCTTTTTAAGCTATTTGAACCTGTTTTTGTTCTCAATGATAATCCTTGTGCTTGCAGATTCCCTGCCACTTACATTCCTTGGGTGGGAAGGTGTGGGGCTTTGCTCTTATTTGCTGATTGGCTTTTGGAACAAAGATTTGCACAACTGCGCAGCGGCAAATAAGGCGTTTTTGGTGAATAGAATTGGAGATGTGGGCTTTTTGCTCGGTATGTTCGCTTTAATAGTTATAGGTGGGGCAGAAGTCTTGAATTATGAAAACCTTAATCAGGCTTTGGAAGAGGGGCTCTCAGCTCAATTTTCTTCTGGGTGGCTGATAATTGCCGCTTTATTTTTGTTTTTTGCTTGTACTGGAAAAAGTGCGCAAATACCCTTGCTAACCTGGCTCCCAGATGCTATGGCAGGCCCAACTCCCGTTTCTGCCCTTATACATGCGGCTACAATGGTCACTGCTGGGGTTTATTTGGTGGCAAGGCTTTCCCTGCTATTTGTTTCTACGCCCGGAATATTGTTTTTTGTGCTTTTGATAGCCATTGCAACATCTCTGTGGGCTGCGATTGCTGGTTTAGTTCAGCACGATATTAAAAAAGTTTTGGCATATTCCACGGTATCTCAGCTAGGATTTATGTTTATGGCGGCAGGTGTTGGTGCATTTGATGTGGCAATTTTCCACGTGTTCACCCACGCATTTACAAAAGCAGCATTGTTCTTGGCTGCTGGTTCAATTATACACGCTATGGGCGGAGAGCAGGATATTCGCAAGATGGGCGGATTAGCGCATAAACTTCCCTCTACATTCTCAATTATGCTTGTCGCTTGGGCAAGTTTAATAGGGCTGCCGGGGCTTTCTTGTTTTTGGAGCAAAGATTTGATTTTGGAAAGATTATACGGGTTCGGAAACATAGGTCCTTTGTTCTATGGCATTGCGCTTTTCACCGCCTTGCTAACCGCTATTTATATGA
>CAZIMU010000188.1:0-3812 GCA_964540355.1 uncultured Fibrobacteraceae bacterium
CCCCTGCCGCCGCTTGGAATACGATAATGAACGATAGTTATACTATCACACTTGAGAGCATGCCGGGCTGGGATAATGTAATTCCGCCACCAACGCCATCATCCAGTAGCATCACGCCATCATCCAGCAGCACCACAACACCCTCAAGCAGTTCTTCCAGCTCTGACGGCGACGCCACTCCAATAACCATCCATTCCCCACTAGCCACTAGCCACTCCCCCACTTACTATTCCCTAAAAGGCGAACCTCTCGGCGATGCAAAACCGCAAAAAGCAGGTGTTTATATAGTCAAGCAAGGACCTTCAATCAAAAAAATAGTGGTGAGGTAATTTCTATATTCCAGCTATGCGTTTTAACATTATATCAAAAATCCTGTTTATCCTCCTAGTTGGGGGGAGCGGGGTTCAGACATTTTCGCAAGATACAATTAATCCCAAAGACTCTCTCTCTGTTGCGGCAAAAACCGATTCCATAGCTGCCGCCTATAAAATGGAAGCATTGAAACAAGCCTTAGGCGGGGACTACCGCCCCATAGCACCTGTGTCAGATAACTACCAACCGCCAGATTTGAGCAAAGTAGCCATTCGCATGAGCCTTGGGCTTATTGTGATACTCATACTATTATATGTACTCTATATTCTTTCAAAAAAAATCCGCAATGTGGAAAGTCCAGCGGCAAATGACAATCAATCTGCAATTCAGCTTTTGGATTCCAAATTTTTGGGCTCAGGCAGAACTATACTCTTAATAAAAGCTGGAGCAGAAAGAGTTTTGGTGGTTGGAGCAGCATCTGAAAATATGCGTACACTATCTGAAATACAAGGTGAAGAAGCTAGATATATTTTGGAGATGTACCACTCAAAACCCGTAAATTCCGCACAATTCTCCGCAACCGTTGACCATTTGCTCAGAAGATTCAAAAGGGAGGGTACTTAATGCCCAGTGGCTTAAAAATCCTGTTCATCCTGTTAATCGGGGGCATCGGGGTTCAGACATTTGCCCAAGAAATGCCTTTGCCAAAAGTCACTTTTGGAGTGGACAAGGCACAAAGCGTAGAAGATGTTTCGGTAACTTTGGAGCTTGTAGCTCTTTTAACCATACTCTCCCTTGCCCCATCTATTGTTATAATGCTCACGAGTTTCACAAGAATAGCAATAGTTTTGAATTTTGTTAAGCAGGCTCTTGGAACGCAAAACGCACCGCCTAATCAAATTGTTATGGGACTAAGTTTATTCCTCACTTTTTTTGTTATGGCCCCAACATTCAATAGGGTAAACGAAGAAGCCATACAGCCATATTTAGCCCACGAAATAGACTACAAAGAGGGGCTAGACAAAGCTATTAAGCCCATTCGCGAATTTATGCTGAGGCAAACATCCGAACACGATTTAGCTCTGTTTATAAGAGCAGCAAGACTGCCAAACCCAAATTCCATTGAAGATTTGGGAATGTGGACTATAATTCCTGCATTCATAATCTCGGAGCTTAAAACAGCATTTATAATAGGTTTTCTCGTATATGTTCCTTTTTTGGTCATAGATATGTCAATTGCTTCAATTTTAATGTCTATGGGTATGATGATGCTTCCGCCTATGATGGTATCTATGCCTTTTAAGTTAATATTATTTGTTATGGTGGACGGCTGGAATTTAATAATACAGCAACTTTTGCTGTCTTTTCATTAGCGAGGAAAAAAATGGTAACAGATCTTTTTGTTGTGGATATTGGGCGCAAAGCCATGCTTTTAATGCTCTATATGTGCGGTCCTATGCTTATATGTGCCCTAATAGTGGGGCTCGTAATTGCCATTTTCCAAGCAGCTACACACATTAATGAAATGACAATGACATTTATACCAAAAATATTGACAGTTCTCCTTGTGCTAATGTTTTTCTTGCCAACAATGCTCGCTCTGTTCAAAGATTTCTTCATAAATTTAATGGCGGTTATTCCAACTATTTATCATTAATTTTTTACCGCTTTCAAAAAAATAATATATATTTAATAATGCCGACTCGGTCAATAAAGGCCGTTCTAACATGTTTGTTTCATCCGATGCTCTTTTTTGAGATTTATGCTTAGGCTTGTTCCTTTGAAAAACCTCAACGAAGGCTAGGTTATCTTTTCATAAAAGTAGAAACGAGACCTTCTTGATTCGAGTTCGGCTTTTTGAGCAGAATTTTCAGACTATTGCATTATGTTTGGCTTCTTCGTGATGTTCGCGCTTTTTCACCTCATTTTTACATTCCACGCATTTTGTGGTGGTTGGAACCGCTTCCAATCGAACCATAGGTATAAGTTTTTTGCAAACCGTGCATATACCATAAGTTCCTTTATTTATGCGGTCAAGGGCATCTTCTAATTGCACCAAATATTTGCTATCTCTCTCTGCAAGATTGAGATTCATGGTTAAATTGGCATAATCTGAGGCTGCTTCTGCGGGGTGATTTGCATAAGAAGACAATTCCGAGCCTGTTTCCCTTTGATTTTCCATAATGGAAGATTCCTCGCGATAGCGAAGCTCCTCTAAAAGAGTATTATATTTTTCTGTGATAAGCTCTTTAAAACGCTCTAATTCTGTTTTGCTCAAAGTTTCCATAAGGCTAAAAGTAGATATTTTTTTGGAAAAAAGTAAAAAAAAGCAGAAAAATTTAAATTTCAGGTACTTTTTTCCCTTTTTTTACGTCTAATAGGTTATGGAAGAGAAAAAATTATTGCCGAGAGAGAGGATTTTTGCCGGAGAACTCTCAAAATTGAGCGTAGAAGAGCTGATTTGCGTTATTTTGGGCAGGGGAACCGCCAAAAAGAGCGTTTTTGAGCTTTCAAAGGAAATTGCAGGCCTTTTGGAGAAAAAGTCCAGAATGCCCTCAATGGAAGAACTTTTGAAGGTTAAGGGGCTTGGGCTTGCAAAATCTGCCCAAATACTGGCCTGCCTAGAGCTTTCTGGCCGTTTTATGCTTGGAACCCGTGACGAGGCCATAAGCAGCCCCGCAGAGCTTATGCCCCTGCTTTCATTCTTGAAGCATTCAAGTCAGGAAAACTTTGTTTTGATAACCTTGAACGGGGGCAACAAAGTGATAAATATCCACGTCATAACCGTTGGAACGGCAAATTCAGCCCCTATACACCCAAGGGAGGCTTTTGCTAAGGCGATAGAGGATAGGGCTGTGGCAGTGGTTTTTGCCCATAACCACCCCTCCGGCAATCACGAGCCTAGTATGGAAGACCTCGTTTTAACCCAAAAATTGAGCAAAGCGGGTAACATATTGCAAATCCCTGTCTTAGACCATTTGGTCATAAGTTCCTCTGGCTTTACGAGCATAAAAACCAAGTGGAGGGAATATTTTGAGTGAGCCTCTACTAGAGGCTTCCCCCTGAGGCTCTAAAAATTTTCTATATATTGTGTATTGTTTAAATTTAGACCCAATATCTAGTAGGAGAAAAGATGTTACCTTTGAATTTAACCCCCAATGCTGTTAAGGTGCTGGAAAGCCGCTATTTGCATAAAGATGAAAAAGGCAAATGCACCGAAACGCCCGAAGATCTGTTTTTAAGAGTCGCAAAAGCCGTAGCCTCAGCCGAAGCTCTTTACAGCAATACACCAGGAATAGTCGAGGAATATACTGAAAAGTTCTATGATTTAATGGCAAGCGGGCGTTTTTTGCCAAATAGCCCCACCCTTATGAGCGCAGGTCGCGGTGGAGACGGAATGCTCTCTGCCTGCTTTGTTTTGCCCATAGAAGATTCCATAGACGGGATTTTCAGCACCGTCAAAGCAACCGCAATGATTCAAAAGGCGGGAGGCGGCACAG
>CAZIMU010000189.1:0-3787 GCA_964540355.1 uncultured Fibrobacteraceae bacterium
TTTTTGCTGGCTGAGAATCTGGTTGTATTTCTAGCAATTTATCTGTTATGCTAAGCGCTCTTTCGTATTCGTTATTTCTTGCAAGTGAAGATGCGAGATTGTGCAAAACACCTATGGAATTATTTGATTTTTCCATAGCATATTCAAAACAAGGAATGGCTGCAGGATAATTGCGCATTTTATGGTATATGCGCCCAATGGCATTTTCTATTTCCCAAATTTTGTCTGCACCCTCGGCTTCTTTTGCTTTTTGGAGCATATCAAAAGCCTGTTCCAAATTACCTGCATCCAAAACTTTTGAAGCCTGTTCAAAAGCCTCATAAGCAGGCAGCTTGTATCTGGAGTCATCTTTTTGCCCTGCGTTTTCTTTACTTTCAAAAAGTTTGCGCGATGCCATACTTTCAAAAAAGTTTATCGATTTTATTGCAGAGTTTCTGTGAGCAGGATTTTGGTCTATAGATAAAATGTATTGATATACTTTTAATGCCAAAGGAAATCTTTGCAATTTTGAAAGAATGGTTGCTATTGAATTATAAAGCGTGAAACTGTACATCCGCCCTATTTTTCTGGCTTTGTTATAATGTGAAAAAGCTTTGCGATAATTTTTTTCCGAAAAGGCAAGCCCGCCCGCAAGCAAATGAGCCTCAGAGGAATTTGGCGAAAATGAAAAAAGCAAGTCACAACTATCCCAAGCCTCTTTATAATTTCCCTGAGCGTGGTAAATAGTTCCTTTTAATTTTAATGCTTTTTCGCTTTTGTGATTCACCTGCTGCAAAATTTTATCTGCACATTCCATTGCTTCGGTTAAATTTTTTGAATGGAAAAGAGTGTAGCCAAGCGATATGAAAACTTTTTCAATATCTGAGTTTTGCGGGTTTTCATATTTTAACACATCGCAAAGAATTTCATAAGATTTTTTAAAGTCGCGTTGCATTTGCTTAACCACAGCCATAGAGGTGAAGCATTTTATGTTGTGCGGTCTAAGTGCAAGCGAAGATTGAAAACACTCATAAGCTTCGTCAAACAGATTCAGTTCCATATTGGCAATGCCCATATTGTACCAAACGCCGGCAACATCGTTGCTAGAGTTGCCCTGAGCAATTTTCAGCGAAAGCAAAAATTCGTCAATAGCGGCTTTTTGCTGCTCGGTTCTCAAAAGCATAAGCCCGAGTAGTGAATGAAGTTCAAAAACCTCATCATCTGGATCTTGCTCTTTTAATACCAAAATCTCATTCAAGAGCTTTTGATATTCTCTTGTGCGCTTTTCGCCAAACAAGCGAGAAGCTTCCGTAATATCCAGCGATATACGCGCACATTTTTCCTTTATTTCAGAATAATAACCATCTTCGTAATTCGCATTATTCATTTTTCCCCCTACTAGTTATAAGCCATCAAACTATTATTTTTTACTATCCATAATTCTATTTTTTTTGTTAACTTTTACAACCTTAGGTTGCCAGCTCTTTGCTTCTTCTGGTGTTAAAGACACATAAGCAGCTATTATCACCAAATCGTCTTTTTGCACAAGCCGTGCCGCCGCTCCATTTAAGCATATAGTGCCGGATTTTCTTTTACCTTCTATTACATAAGTCTCAAAACGTTCTCCATTGTTTAAATTCAATACATGTACCTTTTCGTGCTCAAAAAGCCCAGCCTCTCGCACAAGCTCCTTATCTATTGTTATTGACCCCTCATAATCCAAACAAGCATCGGTTACTGTAGCTCTATGGATTTTGCTTTTTAATAATTCTACTAACATACCTGACTATAATATAGAAAATTTTTTTAATTGGCAGCCACATAGGGCTGCCCCTACGGCGGTTATGATGCACAAAATTTTCTGGTTTCCTCTTCGATGTTTTTTGCGCTGAATATGGCGGAGCCTATTACGAATATATCAACACCTGCTTTTTTTGCAAGAGGCAAGGTTTCCAAATTCACTCCGCCGTCTATCTCTATTTGCAAATTTGGTTTAATAGCGCGTAAATTGCGAATTTTTTCCAAACAATATGGAATTAAAGATTGCCCGCCAAAACCTGGGTTTACACTCATAATTAGAACCATATCCGCTAGGTCTAAAACTTCGGTTATGGCAGCAAGTGGCGTGGCAGGATTTATTGCTATGCCGGCTTTGCATCCGAGTTCTTTTATTTTGTTTAACAATCTATCCAAATGTTTTGTTGCTTCTGCATGAACGGTTATGTATTGAACACCGGCACGTGCGAATGCCTCTATATGTAGCTCTGGGTTGTTTATCATTAAATGGCAATCAAGCGGCAGTTTTGTGCATCTCCGTATTTGCTGGGCAATGCCTGGGCCAAAGGAAATATTGGGAACAAAACTTCCATCCATTATATCTAAATGAATCCAGTTCGCGCCACCTTTTTCGGTTGCTTTTATATCTGCTTCCAAATTCAGGAAATTGGCATTTAAAACACTGGGAGCTATTATCATGTATTAAATTTAGTAAACGTTCATTTCGGCTTCGCTCAATGAACGTTCATAAATCTCTCATATTTGTTTCTCATCTCCGTGAAGTTGTTCGGATTTTTTCTAAAAGCCAAATCGTCTGTGCGAATGGAATAAACTCCTGTTTTACGGGGGCAGTCGTTGAAGTGGGCTTCTTGTTCAATTCCAAAAAATTTGCACAATGAGTTTGCTATCATTTTGTTCGCATTTATTTTTGCTTCTGCGCTGTGACCTGCTATGTGCGGGGTTGCTATTTCAATTAAGGGTAAAAGCGATGTATCTATGTTAGGTTCGTTTTCCCAAGTGTCTATAACCGCGCCGTTCAAATGCTTTGACTGCAAAGCCTCACGCAGAGACTCGCTGTTGCACACTGCACCACGGGCAGCATTTATGAACCATGCGCCTTGTTTCATTTTGCTAAAAAATTCCTTGTTCGCAAGGTGCTTGGTTGGGTATTTTCCTCCTGTTTCAAGAGGAGTGTGGAGCGTTATTATATCTGCGGCAAAAATATCATCGTTTAAACTTTTTGGCGGATCGCATAACAAAAGCTTCATCCCAAGACTCTCCGCATTTCTTTTTACTTGGGAGCCAACTGCGCCAACTCCAATTATTCCAAGTGCAAGCTCATTCAAAGGTTTGCCAATTTTTTTTGAAATTTCAATCAAAGCAGCAGATATATAATCTGCAACAGACTCTGCATTGCTACCATGTGCGGTTGCGAGAAAAATTCCGTTCTTCTCACAAAATTCAGTATCTATATGCTCATAACCAGAAGTAACCGTTCCTATGAATTTTACCTTTGTGCCAAGCAGTGTTTCTGCTCCGTATTTTCTGGTTGAGCGAATAATCAAGGCATCGGAATTTTTCAGCGTTTCTTTTGAAATATTTTCAGAGTTCAAATATTGCACAGTGAACCAAGGTTCCAAAATACCTTGCAAAGAATATATGGTAGAATCAATGGACAATACAAGATTTGAACTTGTGACCTCTGCCGTGTGAAGGCAGCGCTCTAAACCAACTGAGCTAATTGTCCTTTTCAAACTTCTTTAGATTGTATATTTGCTGGGTGACAAATCAAAAGTCGCACCAAAAGGAGAAGCTGTAGCTGTATTTGCGTTTGCACCTGCTGCTTTTCTGTAAATAGTAGTAGCCCCATACCTTTCGGTTGTAAATTCATCGTTGAGGTTATACATATTTTCTGCTGAACCTAAAAGCAAATAGCCGTTGGGAGCAAGTGTTTGATATAGTTGAGCGAGGATTTTGCGTTTTGCATCGTCTGTGAAATAAATTAAAATGTTGCGGCAAAATATAACATCAA
>CAZIMU010000190.1:0-3765 GCA_964540355.1 uncultured Fibrobacteraceae bacterium
GTTAATACAACGTTTATTAAATGTAGTAAATTTTGGAATTTTTCTATATTACCCCAAATGGCAAAAATACTTGTAGTTGATGACGAAGAAATTATGCGCGATATGGTGGCAGATAGCCTTGAACTCAATGGGCATCGCTGCACGGTTGCGGCAAATCCGCAAATAGCTTTGGAGCAAATTGCGGTTGTGAATCCAGATTTAATAATTTCAGATTACAAAATGCCGGGGATGACAGGGCTTGATTTGCTGAAAGCTGTGAAAAAAGACCGCCCTTCGCAACCGTTTTTGATGATGACCGCATTTGGTTCCATTGAAATGGCAGTAGAGGCTCTGCAAAACGGTGCAGACCATTTTATAGAAAAAAAAGATTTTGAGCACGCAGAGATAATAGAACACGCTGTTGCTATGGTACTTGAAAAATACAAGTACAGAATGGAAAATACCGTTTTGAAAAAACGCCTCTGCGAAAAAAATTTCATCGGGCATAGCGAAAAATTTGTTGCACTCAATAAATTTGTGGAAACCGTTGCACCCACAAATGCTTCTGTTTTAATAACGGGAGAATCTGGGGTTGGAAAAGAGGTTTTAGCCCGTGCCCTGCATTACCAAAGTTTGAGAGCTGGCAGCCCATTTGTAAAAATAAATTGCGCCGCATTGCCGGAGTCTTTGATAGAGAGCGAACTTTTTGGGCACGAGAAGGGAGCCTTCACAGGAGCCTTGAAAACTAGGCGCGGCAAATTTGAGCTTGCAGACAGCGGCACCCTTTTGCTAGACGAAATAGGCGAAATGCCGCTTGCCGCTCAAAGCAAACTCTTGCGTGTTTTGCAAGAACGCACAGTTGTACGCATTGGCGGAGACGATGAGATAAAAGTTGATGTCCGCATAATTTGCACCACCAATAGGGATTTGAAAAAAGAAGTGGAAAACGGAAATTTCAGAGAAGATTTATATTACCGCCTTAGCGTTGTGCCTGTGCATATCCCGCCACTCAGGGAACGCACAGAAGATATACCAGATTTGCTTAATTATTTTATCGGCAAATTCAACGAAGAGAACGGCCGTGCCGTGGAAGAAGCGAGCGAAGAAACGGTGTCTATGCTTCAAGAGCAAATGTGGCCAGGCAATATTCGCCAGCTGGAAAATGCCGTTGCACGAGCTATGGTATTCTGCAAAGGCACCACTTTAACACCAGAATTTTTTGAAATTGAAGGTGGCAAAAATATGTCTGCTGGCAAAGCGAAAAAGAAGGCATAATGCAAAACACAGATGAACCATTCTGGAGCATAAAAAGGCAAAAAGCCTATAAAATTTCACGCATCATTTGGGCTATTCAAATAGCAATAGCACTACTGGCTTCCGTTGGTTTGATAATATATCTCCTCTACGCTTAATTGCCCTGGGGCAAGAGCTTTTCCAATTGAGGCATAAGTTAAATTCGCACCCTCTTTCAAAGAACGAACACGGCTTTCCTTTCCTTGCTCGCCCATTGCAAAGGCAGAAAACAATTCAAATTTTTCTCCGTATTTTTTTGCGAAACTATACAGAGGTTCTGCATCACGCTTTGAATGAGCCATAGCTGCTACTTTGCACCCTTGAACCCCAAGTTCTAAACATTCCTCGGCAAATTCGCTTAGTTCCTCAGCCCTTGGAACTCTGTCAAATAAATGCCAAGAGCAAATTATTTTATGGCTGTTTTTTTCGGTTATCATTCCTCTTTCCAAGTCTATCCAGTCTAAGGATTTGTCAAATAAACCAATTCTTTCGCTTGCTCTGACATTTTTCCATTTTCCGCCGTCTTTTTCTAGCCTGATTGTGCCAAGCCTTAGAGCTTTTGGATTAAGCTCATAAACTTTTTGCGAAAGATTTGGCCAGTCTTCCATATTTTCAAATAAATCATATCTTATTTCCAAAATTCCGCACTTTTTTATTGAAGTAGATTCCATTCCTGAGCCATTTTCAATAGCATTTTGCAAAACATCAGGGGCAATTAACCCTGCTATGAATTTTTTTTCCATAATGGAAATGTAAAAAATTGTATATTCTAGGTTGTGTTAAATCCATTAGGCATATTTTTTTCACGGCTTGCGCCAGAAGACAAACGTTTCATAAAGAAAATAGGTGTCTTTTTGGTTCTTTTGCTCGTTGCAAGCGGAACTTTGTTATATTTTTATTCAAATATTATTTATTCAACTGTTGGGAAAGACGTAATTGAGAAAGTTCAAGAAATTACTGGACTCAAACTAATTGCAGAAAAAGATTCTGCGGCTTTTGAGTTGCCACCTCCACCAGATGTTCCCGAAGATATAGATACAAAAGCGGAAAACTTAACTGATACTGACACTACCAAAACTTCTTATGCAACTGAACTTGCTAAAACAACTGAACTAGATAAAACCGATGAAGCGGATGTGGATTTCAAAGCAACTGAACTGGATAACCCAGTTTCCATACAAGGTATAACGAGAATGTTTTTGGAAAATCCAAAGCTTGCCGCACGAGTTGGGCATTTGCTTTTGGAAGCGGGCTATCCAGCAGAGGCGGTTTATATATTACAAAACGGAATAACGCTGGACTTGGCACCTGTGTCGGTTTTGGTGGATTTGGCTTATGGGTATTTTTACTCAAAAAGAATGGAAGCTGCTTTAAGCGGGCTAGATGCTGCACTGAGCAAAGATCCTAACAATATAGATTTGTTGACTGCAAAAGCCGCAATATCAGGGCAAAATCCAGATACAACTCAAAGGGGTGGTGCAGAAAATATGTTCAAAGCCATACTGAAAAAAAATCCCGAATTTGCAGAAGCAAATTACCAGTATGGGCGTTATATAATGCAAAAAGGGGATTTTAAAAAATCGTATGAATATTTAGAAAAAGCGTTTAAGAGTGAACCATATAATTCACGCTATATAGCACGACTAGGAATGGCAGAGTTTTATCTAAAACACGATTCAAATGCAGAAGACCTTTACAGAAAAGCCCTGAAAATAAACCCTTACGATTACCACACCTGGTTCAACCTCGGCGAACTCTATCTGAGCAAGGCCAACGAAAGTGGTTATACATCAGAGGTTCGCAAAAAAACAAAAGATGCTTTGGGAGCATACTTAAAAGCCATAGAACTGGATTCTCTGCACGCAAATGCGCATTATCGCATAGGCGTTATATTAAACATAAACGGCGGGTACAAAGAGGCTATACGGCATTTAACAATAGCTTTAGATAAAATGCCCAAAAACACTTCTGTTATGATGCAAATGGGTTCTGCTTATATGCAGCTTGGCGATACAGCTAAGTATATTGATTATTTGAATAATATTTTGCAAATAGATCCATTTGACAGAGTAGCTGGAAGCGAATTTAAGCGATTGAACAAGGAGAATAAAAAATAATATGAAAGGAATAGGAAATGTAACAAAAAGAGATTTGGTAAATGATATTTCCTCTAGAACGGGTTTGCCACAAATAGAAACAAAAAAAATAATTGAATGTTTTTTAGACTCTGTTGCTCGCTCTTTGATAGATGGCAATAATATTGAAATTCGCGGTTTTGGGCGTTTCAAAATTCGCAATAGAAACGGTTACAAAGCCCGCAACCCTCGCACTGGAGAGCCAATAGAGATAGAGGCTGGCAAAAAACCAGTATTTGAACCCAGCAAGGAATTGAAAAAGGTACTCAATAAAGATTGATAAACTCTTCACACTCAAGTGCTGCCAAACAGCCTGAACCTGCGGCTATTATGGCTTGCCTGTGGTGCGGGTTTTGAA
>CAZIMU010000191.1:0-3661 GCA_964540355.1 uncultured Fibrobacteraceae bacterium
TGGGTTGGCTCGCCAAAAAAATTGCGCAAGTGAGGGCAAGCCATTCATCTTTTGTAAATCTGAACATCGCAAAAAACAGGAGAAGCACGGAGCCAAGCGCAAGCGGCAAATTCAACCTCAGCGAAGTTTCTCTGTTTGGTTCAGCAAACAAAAAAGCAAGGCTTTGCACAAATGCAAAAGCCTTTCCCTTAAAATTATTCACCACATCTTCGCATTTAAGAGCACCGTCTTTCCACGAGCCTTGGTTGCACACTCCACCGCTTTGACTAAAACGCATTTCAAGTGCCATTGATTCCCAACTGGTTTCATCGCTTAACACCCTGTGCTGCAAGCTTATTTGCGTGGCTGCAAAAACTGCGAATAAAACGAGGAGAGCCGCTATGCCAAGCATGGAAATTTTTGATGGCAAATATTTTTTTATGCGTTGCAGAATTTCTTTTGAGTTCAAAATCAAGGCTGCGCAAAACCAAACGAATAAAGCGAGCACGGCATAGTAGCCCCATTTTATATCCCAAGCCTTTGCATAGTTCTGCGGAATTTTTTGAAACAAAAAGAATACCACAGCAAGTACTGGAGCTACATATACGACAGCTACCAACCACTGACCAATAGTATCTTGTATTTTATTGCGCATATACGTAATAAGCGTTAACCAGTTTTCCATCTTGCTTAATTGCCAAGAACTGCTTGCCTTTGGGCAAAGTTCCCTTTATTTCATAAAGATTTTCGCTTTTGTATTCCGAAGAAATACTTGTTCCTTTGCTCAAATCTGGAACTAGCAGGGTTTCTTTTGGATCCACGCCGCAATCTGCATGTTTTTTGGCAGATTCAGAGAGTACAGGGTAAGAAGTTACTTCTATTGGTGAAGTTACAGACGTTGCTATTTTAGAAAGAAAAGCTACCTCTGTTGGAATATTTGCCGGAGGAGGTAAATTATTTTCTTCTTTCTTTTTTGTGTTTGGATTTTCTGTGATGAACTTCAAACGAAAGGCAAGGAGGCTTTCTTTGCAAACGGGCTGATAAACTGCGTTGGCCTTTATTTTTTCAGCTTCTTTGCCTTCAATGGGCCTATAAAGCCCTGGTGCAACATCTTGTCTGTAAATAAATATGTTTTGTGTAACATTCAAATTATCCTTGGTTATTGAAAATTTCACCTGACCTTGAGAATACTTGGGCTTGCCTGCCTGCAAGGTATAAGAAGAATCGGAGAGGGCTATTCCCTCAAACTTAAACTTGCCATCCGGCAAGCCTCCGGGAATTTTTTGCGATGTAAAGGTTGTGCCTTTTATCCAAACGGTGGGCATTTCAACGGCTTTTCCACTAAATGGATCCATAATGATACCGGAGATTGAACCTTTTTTTCCACAAGACACAAGGGCTAGTGCAGCGAGCGCAGTAAAGAGTAAAGTTTTATTCATAGGGGGTAATATAGTAAAAGTATAGGGACACGATTAATCGCGTCCCTACACAAAATCTTTCTTTCTGAACAGCAGAGCCGCTAGGCAAAGGACAATGCAGGAATAGCCAAGTGCATAAAAGCTGTTCCATACCATGTAAGAGGCATCTAAAGTTATGGAATGGGCTGCCTGCATAGAGGCGTTGAATCTGAACAAATTTGGGATAATACAGTGTATTCCCTTGGCTATATCATAGATTAATTTGCCGTGTTCGTATAAAAAACTCCCTTCTTCGCTAATTCTGTGAGCAAAATAAACCTCTTTCAATATTTGGTTGCCCAAATGCCCAATTAGGTAAATCCCAAAAGAGAAAATAGAGCTTATAAGCGCAGATGAGTAGGTGGAAAAAAGAACCGCAAAAGCGAGCACTATGGCAAGTTCCCAAAAAACAAGGTAGCAGGCTTGGATAACAGGAACGTTTATGCTGCCATCTATAGCCCACAGAACAAAGAAAAGCGTTAGCGAAATCAAAATAACGTGAAGAGCAATTAAAACGAGCAAGCCTATGTACTTTCCAATCAAAAATGCCTCTCTGGAAACAGGCTTTGCGAGCAGGGTGTGTATGGTTTTCTTTTGTATTTCTCTTTGAACCTGACCAATGCCTGCAAAAAGAGCTATGAAAAATCCAGAGATTGAAATAACAGAAACTGTTACGCTTTTAACCACAAATTCCCTGTCAAAAACAGACCATTCGCCCAGCAAAACGCTGAACGCCGCAAGAGCAATGGCAGAAAGCAGAACCACATAAGGAATTTTATCGCGCACCGCTTCTCTAAATGAATTCAGAGCTATTAGATAAGTTTCTCTAAGGAACAACACGCGAAACCTCCTTTGCAAGGACTTCTTCTAAGCTGTTTCTGCCTGTCTCTTTTGTTATTTCTTCAACGGTTCCTGTATGGGAAATTTTCCCGTCTATAATCATAGCAACCCTATGGCTTATGGCTTCCACATCTGAGAGAACGTGGCTTGAATAAAAAATGGTAGAGCCTCCCCTGTTGAGTTCCAAAATTGCCTCTCGCACATCGCGCCTGCCAAGTGGGTCTAGCCCGCTCATGGGTTCGTCTAAAATCAAGAGTTCGGGCTTGTGCAAAATTGCCTGCGCAAGTCCAATGCGTTGTTGCATTCCTTTGGAATATGTGCGCAAGCGGCGGTAAATCCAGTCTGCGTTTGCGTTGACTAATCCGAGTGCCCAGTGCAAACGCTCTTCCAAGAGCTTGCCGCTCAAGCCGCTCAAGCCACCGTAGAATTTCAAAAGTTCATAGCCGCTGAGAGAATCGTAAAAATAAGGCTGTTCGGGCAAGTAGCCCAAATTTATTCTGCTTTTGGTATCGCTAGGCGATTTTCCCAAAATGAAAACATCTCCGCTATCTTTGCGCAAAAGCCCTGTAAGCACTTTTATGGTGGTGCTTTTGCCAGCTCCATTTGGTCCTATAAATCCATAAATTTCGCCTTTTTTAACCTCTAAAGATATTCCAAAAAGCGACTTTTTTTTAGTAAGCCAAAATCCTGCACGATAGGTTTTATGCAAATCCTTTATCTCTATAACATTCTCACTCAATTCTTCATTTCCTCCCGCCTGCGTGCAAGTTCTCTTTTACGCAACACATAATATGCAACAGAGGCTCCAATATAAATCAAAACTCCAATGGCAAATACCCCGCCCCTAATGCTGGGGGCTTCCAATCCAGGAAACCGATTCAAAAAAAAATCTGGAAAGATTGCAGGAATTATAAACAAAATTGCTACAAAGCGAGCCAAATATGTTGCAACTACATAATTCATTTCTTCCTCCCCTTTGCCTTCATAGGCGGGAACTCAAACCCAATCTTTCCATTTTTGTCCATCTTCAAGAAAGCGTCAAAAAGGCGGTGGGTTTTTGCGGAGCGAAAACCTTTTATCAACTCGGTTTTTTCACCGCTAATCATAGATTTAATGTGATCTACATTCAATGTTTTGCCCAAAATGCTTTTGGCTACGCGAATTCCAGTGTCTTTTCCCTCTACAAAACTTTGAGAAACAAAAGCCGTTAAGGTTTCATAAACGGGTGAATCATCTTTTGGAGAATTTCCTATCGGGGTTTGACCGCTGAAATCCATATTTTCAGTTGAAGCCAAATCTTCAAAAACAAATTCAACCTTCTTCTTGTCATTCAAAATAAGTGCCGCGCTGAATACCTTTCCTCTTTTGGAACGGAATCCCTCCAA
>CAZIMU010000192.1:0-3643 GCA_964540355.1 uncultured Fibrobacteraceae bacterium
TGCTTATGAGCCTGCGCTCATCATTTCTGTCAAATTCCTCCGCGATCTTGCTCAGAAATTCATCGCGGCGGGTCCGCTTCTTCTTGTTTTGGGTTTCCAAATCCGAAAAGGTAAGTATTTTTTCCATATCTACAAATATAATTTATTTCTAACAAAAAAACAATGGGTTAATCGGTATTTACTATAGTAAAATTGTTTTGGTAAATTTGCATTGTAGCTCCCCGTGGCTGCCCTTTTTGTTGCAACCATATTTGCTTTTATATCAAAAAAAATATAATTTTGTATATTCAGATTATGAGTCCTTTGCACAAACAAGTGGTTTGGTTAAGTGGAAAGCCTACTACCCCGCCTCTTTCAAATGCGGCAAGAGTAGAGTTTGGCTATTTGCTTAGGTATGTACAGGCTGGCATATCGCTGAGTATGCCACAAAGTTGCCCTATGCCAAGAATAGGCAAAAATTGCCATGAACTGAGGATTAACGATGCAAACGTTACATGGCGGTTTTATTATAGGATAGACTCGGATTTTATAATTTGTGCAGAATGGAATTGCAAAAAAAACGCAGCAAACTTCAAAATCTACCATTGAGCTTTGCCAAAAAAGGCTCAAGGTTTATGATTCAAAAACAGGAGGTTCAAAATGAACGAAGAAAAAATCAAAAAGATAAAGAAAGCCGGATGGGAGGTTGGCGATATAGATTTATTTTTGTCGCCAGAGGAAGTTGCTGTTGTTGATGTGAAATTTGCACTGGCAAAGGCTCTTTACGAAAGGCGCAAAAACGCAAAAACCACTCAAATAGAAGCCGCTCAGAAAATCGGCACAAGCCAAGCGAAAATAGCTAAAGCTGAAAAGGCTCATAGCTCTGTTTCAATGGAGTTCATAATTCGTTCTTTGGTTGGGCTGGGAGCAACCAAAAAAGAGATTGGAATGGCTATAGCAAGATAAGTCACCGTGCCCGTACTTCTAATTCCAACCATAATTCTCCTGGCGTTTGCAAATGCAAACGCAGAGCAGGTTGTGGGTGCAAATAATTCTTTGGAGGCTCCGCAGGGGGCGCGATCGGCTGGCGTTGGCTCAGCGGCTTTGCCGGTGCAAGGAGATTTGCCATCGCTTGCTCAAAATCCGTTGCAGCTCGCTTGGCTTGAAAAATTATCCCTCGCTTTTGCGCACGTGTCTTATTTTGAAGGAACTTCTTACAACAGCGTTGTTATGGCACTGCCGCTTAAAGATGCTGGCGCGCTGGGGATCTCGGCTTCACGCTTTGGGGCAAGCGATATACCATACATAAAAGAAAACGAGCCTTTGCCAGAAGGCGATAACTACAACACTCTGAATATTTCCGATTGGATTTTCACAAGTGCTTGGGGAAAGAGTTTTGGAAAATGGAATTTGGCTTTTGCCCTGCATTTGCTAAAAAGAGAATTAGACCAAAGTGGCTGGGGTTTTCGCTCCGATATTGCTACGGGCTATGAATTTTCAAAAAAATTTATGCTGGCTGGCATAGTTAAGGGCTGGACTTCGTCTGCGGTCAAATGGGAGAGCGGCTATTTTGAATACTCATCGCCAGAGGCTTATGCGGCATTTAAGTTCAGAGAACCATTCCCATATTTTTACGGAAATTTAAACCTTTATTGGCAAAGTGCTGGTATTTTGCAATCTGAATCGGAAAAAGAAACAAAGTTTTGGAAAAATCCTGTGAACTGGTTTTTAGCCAGCTCCAGCGGCTTGGAATTTGAGACAAATTTTTCCTTAGCCATCAGGGCAGGCTTGGTTAAAATAAATGATGCTAACAGTTTAACACTAGGAGCGGGAATTAAGCCTATTTCCAGACTTTCGGCAGATTATGCCCTTCAAATGCACAACTACCTTTCAAATGCCCATAGAATTTCAATAACCGCTAATTTCTAGTGAATAAGGGAAAAATAGGTAAAATAAGTATAAAAAAGAGCCTTAGACACACTCTGCACATAAAGGCTCACAAGTCCGTTGCTGCTTTCGCCCTGGCGATTTGCCCGCAAACTATCATTGCAAAGGGTCTAAGACCAATGGTAATATAGTAAGTAAAGTAATGATTAACTTAATGTTAGGGATAAGGGATATGGGATAAGGGACATGAATAAGCAGAAAAAATCATATCCCATGTCCCTAGTCCCTTGTCCCAGAGTACTTAAATATGAGTTTATCAGCATTTACTATATTCCATATATGCGTTTTCTTTTACTTATTCCAACAATTTTCTTGCTTTCTTGCGGTAGCGTTGAAAAGCGGGAGGTCTCTGTGGCAGAACACGAAAAAAACATGAGAATCCCCGCCATAGACGATATGATAGTCAAAGATAAAAAGGAGTATTTAGAACGCTGCTACATGCCTGTTTTAAAAAAAATAGCCTCTGAATCACCACGCCCCTGCGAAACCCAATTGCAACAGCTTTTAGAACGCAGATACTATGCTAATTACACTCAGGAACACGTTGACATGGCTGCAGACGAAATGTTTTTCAGAGATATTAAAGATAAAATTGCTAAACAAGTTAGAACAGATGCCAAATTGCGCAAAGCCTTGGGCAAAAGGTTCAAAAATATGGACGAAGTCATAGACTATTACAAATCCAAATACACTTTTAGGGTGGAAAAGGAAAAAGATAAATCAGAAAATTAAATGTTGTCCGTTAAAGATAAGTCCCTAATCTCCCTCTCTTGGCCCCTCGTTGTTACTTTTGGCATCGGCATGGCATTGCCTATGCTGGATAGCTGGTTTTTATCCAGACGTTCCGTAGAAGCAGCGGCTGGCGTTGGTGCCTTGATGCCCGTTATTGGAACTCTGTTTATGGCAATTCAGGCCTTTGCCCAAGCAGGAGCGAGCATTGCATCGCAGTTTTTGGGGGGAGATAAACCCAGGCACGCACAGGTAACCCAAACGCTTGTGATATCTGGTAGTGCGGTTTTAGGGCTTATTATGGGGATTATTCTTTGGTTTGCAACACCTACCATAGTGGCTCTAATGGGTTTAAGCGGAGAGCCTGCGGAGGCGGCTATTAAGTTTTTGCACACAATAGCACCTGCGGTAATGTTCAGAGCTTTGCAAGGAACTTTAACCAGCCTTGTGGCAACCCACGGCTATACCTTATGGAATTTGTTTGCAAACATAATAACCCTCATAATAAACATCACTTTGAACTACATATTTTTGGAGGGTTATTTTGGCGTTCCTGTTTTTATGCAAGGTGTTTATGGCGTGGCAATAGCAACCGGTTTGTCTTGGGCTATTTCTGTTATAGCATTGTGGATAGTGGTTATTTACCATCTTGAGCACAAAACGAATGTAGGAGACATTAAAAAAGGATACTTTGTGCTTTTGCCCGAATGGCTCCGCATAGGGATTCCGGCGGCTGTTGAACCTGTGAGCTTTCAACTGTTTCAGGTTTTTGTTATGGCAATGTTTGTTAAGCTAGGCCATGATCTCAGCGATGCATCAATAGTGCCGGCTAGGGTTTTTTCTGGGGCTTTTGCAATGTTCGCGGTGGTTTTGAGCGTTGGGCTTGGTAGCGGAAGCCAAATACTCGTGGCTCATTTGGTTGGGAACAAGGAGTTTGACAAAGCGAATAAAAGAATGCACCAAAGCCTTGTTTGGAGCAGTTCCAGCG
>CAZIMU010000193.1:0-3626 GCA_964540355.1 uncultured Fibrobacteraceae bacterium
GCTTAAAAGGCGATATTCCCATTTTAATAAACGAAGATAGCGCAGATGCTTGGCACTATCCGCAGTTTTTCAGCTTGGAGAACCGTGCTGGTGCCCCTCCCGATATGTTCTGCTACAGCGGGCAAAATTGGGCATTTCCAACCTACAAATGGGATAATCTTGAAAAGGAAAATTTTAGCTGGTGGCGCGAAAGAATTAAACACGCTGCAAAATTTTACCACGCCTATCGCATAGACCATGTTCTCGGATTTTTTAGAATATGGGTGGTGCCAGAACAGGAATACACTGGAATTTTGGGGCATTTTGTTCCATCTGTCCCAATTTATATGAACGAACTTGCACAAGCTGGAATTCCAAGGGAAACCGTGCATTATTTAACCAACCCAAATTTTGGGGACGAGCAACTTCAAAGCACATTTGGCTCAAATACAGAAGCAGCAAAGCAAAAATATTTTGAGCCTTTGCAAGGCTCTCCTGGCCGCTATATTTTACGAAATGAATACCGCTCCGAGCGTTCAATTATGGCTTTGGAAGAAGAGCAACCCATTAAGGATGCCCTGCTGAATGTTTATTGGGACAGGGTATTTACGCCTAGTAGTACTGAAGATGAACTTCACCCATATTGGTATTGGTATAACTCTCCTGTGTTGCTCACCTTGCCTGAACATGAAGTAAACGTTATTAAAAACATAATGAAAAAAAATGAGGAAAGCCAGGAAGAGTTGTGGAGAAAAAATGGTCACAAACTTTTGGAAGTTCTTTCCAAAGAAGCCGATATGCTTGTGTGCGCAGAAGATTTGGGCGCAGTGCCGAATTGCGTTCCGGGTGTTTTGGAAGGACTTGGCATTTTGGCACTCAGGGTTGAGCGGTGGCATCGCGACTGGAAACAAGCAGGGCAGCCTTATGTGCCGCTTTCTCAGTATCCGAGGCTTTCTGTTTGCACAACCAGCAACCACGATTCCTCCACCCTCCTAGGGCTTTGGACAGAGCACGATTTTGATAGGAATTTTTATTGGAAGCATATTGGGCAAAACGGTTCTGCACCCGATGTTTTGAATGCGGGGCACGTGAACACCATAATCAAAAACTTGTTCCATTCAAATAGCCTTGTTGCAATTTTGCCTCTTCAAGATTTTATGGCACTCTCACAAAAATTCATTCCGCAAAACCCAGAAATAGACAGGGTGAACACCCCCGGCACCATAGGTCCTCAAAACTGGAGCTGGAGAATGCCCTGCCATTTGGAAGATTTGCTAAAAGAGAACGAGCTTAACCACGAAATTTCAAACTTGGTTGAAATGAGAAAGGGCAGGGCGTTGTAAAACCTCAAAATCGTAATCCCATTTATTCTTATCATCTTTAAAATGACTTTCACAACTCACCCTGCGAAACCCATTTTCAAATTCGGGCATAAAAGCATCGCCTTCAAAAATCCCGTGCACCCTTGTTATGTATAATTTTTGGCAAAAAGGCAGGGCTTCTTTGTAAATCTCTGAGCCACCTATGACAAAACATTCGTCTGTATCGGTTTTTTCTGCAATTTCAAAAGCTGCTTTTAGTTCGTGAACTTTTATGCAGCCTTCTGGGATTTTGAAATTTTGGTTTCGGGTTAGAATAATATTGGTTCTCTCAGGCAAGACTCTGCCAATGCTTTCAAAATTTTTGCGCCCCATTATTATAGGATGGTTAAGAGTTGTTTTTTTGAAAAATTGCAAATCTGCTGGCAAATGCCAAGGCAGTTTATTGTCTTTTCCTATAACGCCATTATCGGCAACAGCGGCTATCAAAGAGATTAGCACAGGCTAAAAAGTCACCGAAGAACTTATGCCAAATCCTGGATTATTCCGTGCGTGCATCACTATTGAATAACCTATCCAAAACGATAAATCCACGCCTGCGGTTGGGTAAAGGTAAGCCGTGGGTGCAATTAAAAACCAATTGTTGGACTCTGGCTTGTGCCATTCAAAACCGAGTCCCATACTGAATTTTTTATTGATAGAATATGATGGTTCCACATAAATTAGCCTTTCGTCTGTGGTGTAAGTTTGGTCAATTGTGAGTGCGTCTGAACTATCCTTAGAATCAGAAAGCAAAGCCCAATAGCAAGTGCTTGCCAAGTTAAAGCTCTTGTAGTTGAAGCTGGGTTCAAGGGTGAATGTGTTTACATAGCTTCCGTGACTTGGGTGCAAGCCCCAAAGACCGCGAACAGCATAATTCAAATCCGTATAACTGCGGGAGTAATTGGCATCTGCGCCTATGGTGTATCTGTGATCACGACCGCCACCTTTTATAAGGTCAAACATAGGGGCTATTGTGAATCTATTGTTCACCTGATTTATGCCCGGAACTGTAAAAGCATAGCTTGCGGCAATTCTGCTAGATTTATCGTTTGAATCACTTGCGCCAAGATAAACGTAACCATCTTTGCCAAATCTAACGCCAAGCCCTCTCATACCCTGTGTTGTGAGCACGGCAGCGTAGTAATCGGGGTTGCGCCAGTAATAATAGTTAAAACTTCCAAAGGAATAGAACATATCTCCGAAAATGAATGTTAAATCTCTGCGCACTGTCCATTCCAAAGAAAATCCGTCAAATAAAAATGGGCTAAAACGGAGCGAGTCAGAGCCTATGGGAGTGGCTTCTCCCCTATGGCGAATCCTTGAATATTGGAAGGAACTATCCGAACTTCTAAAATACTGGCTTTTGGATGCGGCACCTACAACAGCACGCACGTTCTCGTCTAAGTCCACGTTCATTTTTATTCGCAAATCCTGATTTGCGGCATTATTTGCCGTAAGGTTCTTTTCTAAATAATTTCCATAGTCCACATCCAAAGTTCCTTCAAAAGAAACATCTGTGGCGAAAGCCACGCAAGCGAGCAGCACAACAATTGGTAAAAAATGCATAGAAGTGTAAATGTAGAAAATTTAAATCTACAATTTTTACGCCCAAGCATTCAAGAAATTATATCCTTTGTATTCCGCTAGTAAATCACTATACGGGTTAGTTTTAGTGCCTGTGGGAATTTTCCCGTTTTCAGCTTCGTATTCTTTTATTGTATCATTGAAAATATCGTAAAATTTAGCTGACTTGGATAATTCTTCGGGCGTGAATTTTGTAAACCACGATCCATTGGTATATACCATAGTATCTTGGTAAGTATTATTCTCATAAGCCGCTTTGCGGTCGGGCGAAACGGTAGATAGGTATTTTGTCATCAATTTAGCTTCTTCGTGTCTATACGACAATCTTCCTTCTCCTGCATTGCCAAGAGCCGCTCCTTTTTCGGCAACCTTTAAAGCTAAATCTTTGATAGCCTGTTCAAATTCTTCTTCCGACATAGCAGAGCCTTTGCTTGGAATACTATAATCCCAATCAGGTTTAGGTGCTATAGCTTTAGTAAGAGTCGGCGAATTGAGCGAGGCAAAGTCGTTCATTATGTTGCTTTTATTATTGTATTTGTTGGTTTTTTGCCACAAATCATCCATTAAAAGCAAAGCGGTGCGGTCCATTGAATTATCAGATACTCTCATATTAAATATATATGCAAAATTCGTGCCAAGTTATTTTACCCCAATTCCTATGACTTTTGAATTTTCTACCTTTGCCAAAAATGGAACCACTAG
>CAZIMU010000194.1:0-3625 GCA_964540355.1 uncultured Fibrobacteraceae bacterium
TATCGTCCATTCCGGCTTGCCTGCAAAGGAGTGCTATGCGGGTCCAGTAATTGCCCCTTTTGTAATATGCACCCAAAACTTTTGCGTTTGCCTCTATTTCTGCCCTTAAGTCTGCAAACTGATATGCAACTATGGCAGCAGCATAGCTTCTTGGAATTTTGAACAATTCCTCTCCAATTCCAGTTTTATCAAAAAAAGCCTTTCGCTTGTCTATGCTTTCTTTTAGTTCCCTAATCACTTGGGGTGGAAGCTGGCTATCTTGATTCTGCCTTGTGGTTCTGTTGTAAAGCACAAAATCTTTTCTATCTGGGCTTGCAAGGTAGCAACCGTGGCATATAGTAACGCCAGCAAGCAGGTAATTTACACTTTGGAATTTGCCAGTAGAAGCATAAACAGGGGCTAGAAATGGGTCGCTTAGAGTAGAAAGTGATTTTGCCCTTAATTCCTGTGAATTTATGCCCCATTTTTTGCAAACCGGACAGTCCACAATTCTAGGATAAAGCGGTGATTCCAAAGTTGGGTCAACTGACGGGGTTGTGAGGGATTTGGGATTGAATTTGAAAATCACATCCATTGTACTCGCCGGAGCAGGCTCCATCTCAATTCCTGTTGCTGCTGGTGCGGGAATAGCATCGCCCATACCCGGGAACTCGGCTCTTATGGCTTGCACATTTTTCATATTTATTTCAGTGCCAAATTTTGCAATATAGGCATCTACCATTTCGGTCTGGTTCTTAAAAAGAACAGCCAACCTGCGGCGCATTTCTTGATTATCTTCACTCATGAAAGTGAATATAGAAAAATTTTATCAAGCCATAGCCAACCTTCGCCATTTAGCCTAATATGGCCTTCATTTAATTCAAGCCATTTTTTTTCTATAAAAGGTTTTGTTTTTTTGAGTTCAAATTCTTTTCCAAATTCCTTCTCATAGTCTTTTAGCGATAATCCTTCCCTTGTTCTCAAAGAGAGCCAAACCGCCTCCATTTCCTTGCCTTCTGCGCTTGGAATGTCCTCGGTTAAACCGTTTTTGAGGCAACCGCTCATAACCCATTTTTTCCAAGGAACATATTTTCCATCAACATAACTGCGAATTCCCCTCAAATAACTGTGAGCCGAAGGACCTACGCCCAAATAAGAACCCCTTTTCCAATAAACCATATTGTGCTTGCTCTCGTGACCAGAAAAAGCAAAATTTGAAACTTCGTATCTATCCAGCTTGGCTTCGCTTAAAATTTGTGCCGCTTTTAAATACATTTCTGGATATAGGTCTTCGGGCTGGGCTGGAAGTTTTTTCCCTTTTTCTAAAGCAAGTCCATAAAAACTTATGTGTTTTGCCCCAAGATTTGTCAAGGTTTTAACATCGCTCAAAAAATTTTCTGTGCTTTGGTTTGGCAGGCAAAACATCAAATCGCAGTTTCCAGTGCCAAAAGCGGAATTCAACTTTTCAAAAGCCTCCAAAGCTGTTTTTGCCGTGTGCTGCCTTCCAAGTATTTTCAATAAATTATCATTCAAACTTTGGGTTCCAAGACTAAAGCGATTTATTCCAAACTCCAAAGCTATATTTATTTTTTCTTCGCTAACCTGCTCAGGATTCCATTCCATTGAAAATTCTTTTAGTTCGTTTTTTCGCAAACCCTGCTTTTGTAAACCTGCAAGTAATTTTCGCAAATTTGCCGCACTCAAAACAGAAGGCGAACCTCCGCCCAAATATGCCGTTTCAAAATTTGCAAGTCCCTCTTTTGCTCTTAATTTCAATTCCCTCAAAACCAAATCCACATATTCATTATGCAGCCTCTCTGGTACAGGCATTGCGCAAAAATCGCAGTAGCCGCATATAGAAGCACAAAAGGGAATGTGAATGTAGAGAGATGGCATATTAAAGTTTTAACTCTGCTACAAATATATTCTTATTCTGCAAAATATCTTTGCTCAACTTAACGGCATCTTTTTCCGTTATCACTATGGGGAGTCCCAGTTTCAAAATTTGCATTACATTTTTTTGAATATTTACCGAATGGTCTTTACATTCTATTTTTTTTGCTATGAAATATTTTTTTTGCAAGCCCTCAAAGAATCTATGCGAGCGCGCTATACCTGCAAGGGCTATTATCTCCGAATTTCTTAGCAAAGTTGCGCCGCAATAATTTTTTGGAGTTTCCATTTTAAAAACCAAGTCTGCTGTTTTTGCACTTTCTTCCCATTCCATTGCGCATTTTTTAACGCAGGCAATTTCTGGATGGTCTCTCCAAAGGCTGCGGCAATTTCCGAAGGGAATAATATCAAATAAATTTTTTGCGCTCTCTCCCCAAGTTAAGCAAACCCAAAATGCGTGGCCAAGTCTGCGGTCTTCCAAACCATCATCACTGATTAAAACATCATATTTGCCATCCAATTTTTTGCACATTTCAAAGCGATCTTCCGTAAAAACTTCAAACCCCAGATGTTCAAACCACAAGTTTTCGTCTCCTGTGTTTTTGCACAGAATAGCAAGCTCAAAACCCTGCACTCTTAACTCTTTTGCCAAAAAAGCCACGTACGGCGTTTTCCCTGCCCCACCTGCGAGCAAACTTCCAACACCGATTAGCGGAGTTTTGAAATGCGTTTTCTTTTTTGGCGCAAGCCGCGTTTTGGAATCTATCAAATAGCCAAACCGCCAAATAAGAGCGAGGAGAAAATTCATTTAACTAAGTCTTTGAAAATGTTTTCAATTTTCTTAGCAAAATCCAAATATTTTTGAGCTTCTTCTTGTGTAGGCAATAAACCATCAGGCTTTATTCCTATATCATCAGGATAACGAGATTCAGTGTAAATTTTGCTAATGTCCTCAAGAAGAATTTCATCTATATTCCAGTCTTTGATACTTTTAATTTCCGAATATAATTTCAACAAGTCGTGAATTTTACGAATTTGCCTATCATTTTCTGTTAAGTAAGCTTTAAAATATTTCTCTATTGCTTGCTGGCAATGAAGAGCAACTTCACCTGTTAATTCAGCGTTGTCAATGAGAGTACTTGCAGCAATAACGTCTTTTTCTGCGAAAAATACCCAACCAAAAGTTTTATTTTTCATAAAGAATCTTTCCCGTACTTTCTATTTCTTTCACAAAATCGCTTTCTTTTTCCTTTAAGTAATCTATTTCCGCTTTAGAATATACAATTATATCCATAGCGATTTGATGATGTACTTCTCTGACCGCTTTTGCCACAGGATGCCATCTTTCCATTTTTTCCGTGAAGCTCTTGGCAAAATCATTGGAATCCAAAATGACCGCTACATCAAGGTCGCTGTCCTCCGTTGGGTTGCCTGTGGCATAAGAGCCGAATAAAATAACCTTGTGTGGCTTCAATTCTTTGAGCCGCTCGGTCATTTCTTCTACCAAATGCCAGTTTTTTTCCATAGGAGACATAAGGAAAAGATAGAAAAAATAAATGTTTTCTTTTTTGCCCATAACGCTATCTCCTAATTTTGAGGTTTTACCAGAATAATGGAAAACGCCCATATACAAAACCTTTACCAAGTGTCTGTTATAAAACTTATTTGTGTTAGGGCGAAGAAATGTAGGTGAAGAATATTCCCTAATGGGGGGAAAGGTAGAAAAATGTGATCAGTCCTGCACGCACCGAAC
>CAZIMU010000195.1:0-3617 GCA_964540355.1 uncultured Fibrobacteraceae bacterium
GCGAGGGCGGCAGAACGGTAGGTGCTGGCTCCGTAACCAAAATTATTAAATAGGAGTTAAGATAGTGAAAGAAAAAACTGCACAAAGCGCGGTTCGCAAAGAAAAGCCAGTTCGTTTTCGTCTTTGTTCTTTTGACCATCGTTTATTAGATCAAGTATCTTCAAAACTGGTTAAAATAGCAAGGGATATGGGAGCCAGAGTTTCTGGACCTATACCTCTTCCTGTGAAGATTCAAAAATACACTGTTTTGCGCGGTCCGCATATAGATAAAACTTCTCGTGAGCAGTTTGAGTCCAGAACACATAAAAGATTGATAGATATGTACAGCCTTTCACCGCAAGCAACAGATGCTTTGTCTAAAATAGACATTCCGTCTGGCGTTGAAATTGATGTGAAATCTATGTAGGTAAAATTGTTTGAGGAATTATTAAAATAGAGTTTTGTATGAACGGAATACTTGCAAAAAAATTGGGCATGACCCGCATATTCACCGAAGAAGGCGATTCAATTCCCGTCACGGTGTTAGAAGCTGGGCCTTGCACTGTTGTTCTTCATAGAACAAAAGAAAAAGATGGCTACGTTGCGGTGCAGGTGGCTTTTGGCGAACAGAAAGTTCAAAGAACAACAAAAGCTTATGCTCTACAGTTTAAGCACTTGGTTCCTGAACTTGAGAAAGAGAAAAAAGATTCCAAAGAAAAATCAGGTGCCAAAAACAACCATCCTTGGGAAAGCCCAAAAGGAGTTGTGGTTCCTCGTTATCTGTGCGAATTTGATGTAGAAGACATATCTGCGTGGCCAGTTGGCAAAACCTACAATGCCTCTATATTCAAGGTGCTAGATCGTATAAAAGTTTCTGGCATTTCCAAAGGGCACGGATTTTCCGGTGGCATAAAGAGGCATGGCTTTAGCAGGCGTCCAGCCAGCCACGGTGTTCACGATACTCGCGGGCCAGGTTCATTGAGCGCTCACACTTATCCAGGCAGGGTTTTCCCTGGCAAAAGGATGCCTGGTCAATTTGGCAATAAAAACGTCACCATAAGAAATATTCAAATAGAGAAAATAGACTCCGAGCGCAATTTGATATTTGTGCGTGGTTCGGTGCCTGGTCCTAAAAACGGCATAATCGTAGTGAGGAAAGGCTAATGTCTAATGCAAAATTATACGCTGTGAATGGCGAATTCAGATCTAAGGTAGAACTTCCTGCTGAGTTTTTTGGAATAGAACCAAATGAGATAGCCATTTATTTAACTGTGAAAGCTATTTTGAACAACCGCAGGCAGGGCAGCTCTCATTCCAAAAATAAATCCGCAGTGAGCGGCGGTGGTCGCAAACCTTGGAAGCAAAAGGGAACTGGCCAAGCTCGCGCAGGTCAAAACACATCTCCAATTTGGGTTCGTGGAAACAAAGCGCACGGTCCAAAAAAGCACAGATACTTTGAAAAGGTGAACAAAAAAGTTAAAAAGCTCGCCTTGCGCTCTGCTCTTTCCAGCCGTGCAAAAGATGAATGTATTGGGCTTTTTGAAAAGTTCAATTTTGCCTCGCCAAAAACAAAAGAATTCCTCGCCATAGCAAACAAAGCTGGTTTTGAACAGAAAAATGTATTGTTCCTTGCAACACCAGAAGAGAGAAACTTAATTAAATCCCTTTCCAATGTGACTTGGGCACGTTGGGCTTGGATTAAAGACGTGAACACCTACGATATTATGCGTGCTCGCCATATAGTTATGTCTCAAGATGCGCTTAAATTGCTAACCGGAGGTTCAAGATGAAAGAAGCCTATCAGGTTTTAGTTGCGCCGCACATAACAGACAAAACGGTTAAACAGAATTTTGACCGCAACAACGATGCTTATACTTATGTGTTCCGCGTTGATTTGAAAGCGAATAAATTTGAGATAAAAAAAGCAATTGAAAGTTATTTTGGTGTTCAAGTGGGTTCCATAAATACCTTAATTGTGCGCGGCAAAGTTAAACGCGCGCAGCTTAAAACAAAATTCACTTCGGGTAAATTGCCAAATTGGAAAAAAGCCTACGTTAAATTGAAACCTGGGCAAAAAATATCCGAGTTTGAGGGAATGTAAGATGGGAATAAAGAGTTACAAACCAACCACTCCTACCTTGCGCTACAAACAAATTAGCACAAAGGAAGAGGTTACAGCCGAAAAGCCTTACAAGCCGCTCACCGTTGGCATAAAGAGAAGTTCGGGCAGGGATAATCAAGGTCATATTTCAAGCCGCCGCCGTGGTGGTGGTCATAAAAAGAGATATCGCATTATAGATTTCAAAAGAAAAGAATTTATAGGTATTCCTTGCGAAGTGGAAACCATTGAATACGATCCAAACCGCAGTGCCTATATAGCACTTGTTAAGTACGCAAATGGAAGCAGGGCATACATCTTGGCTCCGCACGGTGTTAAAGTAGGTGAAAAATTGAATTCCGGCTCCGGTTCTGAATACAAGCCAGGCAACACAATGCCGCTAAAAGAAATTCCATTGAATGCTTTGATTCACAATGTTGAGTTAAAACCTGGGCACGGCGGTCAGCTCGCACGTTCTGCTGGCACAGCCGCAGAGCTTATTGCAAAAGACGAAAAATATTGCCAAGTTCGCTTGCCGTCTGGCGAAGTTCGCTTGGTGCTTTCTGTTTGCTTGGCTACCGTTGGTCAAATATCCAACATAGACCACAACAACGAAGTTTCCGGTTCTGCCGGTCGCAGCCGCTGGCTTGGGATTCGCCCATCCGTGCGCGGCGTGGTTATGAACCCAATAGATCATCCTCTTGGTGGTGGCGAAGGCCGCACCTCTGGTGGTCGCCATCCATGTTCTCCTTGGGGCAAAAACTCCAAGGGCAAAAAAACCCGTAACAACAAGCGCACCGATAAAATGATTGTGCGCCGTCGTCAGAAGAAGAGGGCATAATTAATGTCAAGGTCTTTGAAAAAAGGAGCTTTCGTTGACACTTCGGTTTTGAAGAAGGCTCAAAGCATGAACGCTTCCGGTAAAAAGCAGGCTATCAAAACATGGTCGCGCCGTTCCACCATAATTCCAGAGATGGTTGGGCTAACTTTCTCCGTGTATAATGGAAAAAAATTTATACCTGTGTATGTTTCGGAAAATATGGTTGGCCATAAACTAGGCGAATTTTCCCCTACCAGAGAATTCAAAGGGCACCGCAAGGAAGAAAAAGCTGGAGGTAAGAAGTAATGTCGGGAGTTTTTGTAAAAGTTTCCAATGGAGTGGAAATTTTAGAAAAAGAAGATGCAGGCGATATTTGCTATGGTGTTGCCCAGTTGCGCAACACTCGCTATGGCGTTTTAAAGATGCGCAGGTTAATAGATATTTTGCGTGGAAGTTCTGTTGAAAGAGCTTTTGGCATTTTATCGGTTATGCGCACAAAATTGAAAGGTGCAGCAATAGCAGAAAAAACTATGAAAACCGCTGTGAATAACTACAGCCAAGCTCGTGCAAAAAAAGGTGGAGTGGCAAAATCAGCGGCTGAACTCAAAATACGCGCTATTTTCGCAGATGGAGGTCCAATAATAAAAAGAGCAAGGCCTCATTCGCACGGAAGGGCGTTTCCTATTCACAAGTCACTTTCTCATCTTACAATAGTCGTTT
>CAZIMU010000196.1:0-3617 GCA_964540355.1 uncultured Fibrobacteraceae bacterium
TGGCACATATCAAAAAAACGGCGGAATATCTGTGTTCGATACGCTTTTGAACAATTTATGGAATTATCAGATAGATGGGGAAATTTCTGAGGCTCCGGTTATTAAATCGGATTCTGTTATTTTCAATTTGCAAAACGGAAATTCAGAAATTTTAAATACAAGGCATTATCAGAAATTTACATTTTCTGCGAGCAATAATATAGATTCCTTACTCGCTTTGGAGAGCGGCAACGCCTTTGCTTGGTATAGCATTGCAGAACAGAAAAAAAACGATAGTGCGTGGAAGCGGGCGGTTATTTACGGTGCAAGGATGCAAGATTTTTCCCAATTCGTTTTTTCTAGATATGCAGAAAAAATAGGTGCGAAATGGGTTAGGTATTTGCCGCTTTCTTCAAAAATGCTCTATCCTCAAATGTTCAGCGATGCAAATTGGCTTTTTGTTTCTGACGAGGGTTCTCAGAGTTTGTTTAAGTTTTCTTTGGAAACTGGGAATTTTGGTGGAGAGATATTGCTTCCAAGAGACAGAGAGTACACAGTTAGAGACAACGAACCTCCCTGGCTTATACTCAGTTCCGGAGATGGTTTATCGCAGTTTTCGCTCAGAGAGCAAAAAAGCGTTTCTATTGAAACGTATGGCAAGCCATTTTCTTTTTTGCGCAGCAAAGATTCCATATACATAGGATTTTGGAATGGCTTTGTGCTGAAATATTTTATACCTAAAATGCGTCTTGAGTGGTCTCGCAGGGTTAGTTCTGCTCCGGTACTTTTGTCTGCTGGCGAGAATGGTATTTATTCATTTTCACAAGGGAAGGTTTCTTTACTCTCTAAAACTCGCTCTCCTCAAGATATTAATCTGGGCACAAACGCGGCGACCTATTTCAAGTACAAAAACGGTATGTTTGCCATAGCTTCAGAAGATGGAGATGTTCGAGTTTTTTCAGAAAAAGAAGATTTTAAGCAGCAGGGTGCTTTTTCTGCCCGTTCCCAAATAGTTTCTTTTGAGTTGCTAGAAAACAAAGGAAAAACTTATGCACTTGTAGGAGGCGTGAATCAAACGTTCTCCTTGTACGAAATTCCAAGCGGCGCGCTAGTTTGGACATTCAATAGCAAAGGTTCCTCGTACCAGCCAGTTGTCCACGGCTCGCACATTTGGCTAGACCAAGATGGCTCCATTGCCGCAATAGACATAAATACCGGCAAGGTTGCTAAAAGATACCCCATTTTTGGCAGCGGTGCTTCAATTAGCATTTATGGCAACACGCTTTATTGCGCTACTCCACAGAAATTGCTTTACGCCTTTCCTTTAGCCAATTATCTATAAGTTTTCGCGCAACCCCGCCTTTGGGAGGCAAATCTGGCAATTCATCACTGCTGGCATACCAAGCGGCCCCTTCAATTTCAACCCCGTCTGGTTTTAATTCTCCGCTTTCCCATTCCGCGGTAAAGGCTGCCATTAGGGAGTTAGGAAAGGGCCAAGGTTGGCTTTCCAAATAACGCAGGTTTTTAATGCGAATACCTGTTTCTTCCATAACCTCGCGGTGAACGGCTGTTTCCAAGCTCTCTCCGGGTTCCACAAAGCCCGCCAGCAAACTGTGCCGTTTGGGTGGGAATTTGGTATTGTGCGCCAATAAAACTTTGTTTTCTTTGGTTATTAAAACTATAATTGCAGGGGAAATAACCGGATAAAAGTTCTCTTCGCAGGCCTCGCAGGTCATGCAAGGTTCGGAATTATGCTCTTTTAATGGCTTTCCGCACTTTGGGCAGTGCTTGTAAAGGCTTCTCCACCAGCTCAAATGGGCGGCTAAAGCGGCTATATGCGCAATTTCCGGCTCTGCTTCCGCAAAAAAAGTTCGCAAAGCCATTCCACCCTCTAAATCAGGCAAATTCAGGCAAACAAGGCGTTTTCCATTGTATGTTCCAATGTCTAAAACGGTTGTATCTTTATATTTTTCAATGTCTTTTAGAGGGAACTCCGCATTGCCCTTGCCAATGGCAATAACAATGTCCGAGTCTAAAAGCGAGGTGCATTTTCCAGTGGAAAGCGAGAACATACGGAGGTAATATAAATTTTTTTTTTTTTACCCTTGCTTTTTTTGAAAAAAAAAGTTAAATTTGTACTATAATTGTACAAACTCCAAAGGAGATTTATTATGAAAAAACCCGACCTGGTTGAAAAGGTTAAAGAGCTCGCAGGGCTTGAAAGCAAAGCAGCGGCAGAACGCGCTGTTAACGCTTTTTTGGAAGGAATTGAAGCTGGCTTGCAAAAAGACGGCGAAGTTCAGTTGATAGGCTTTGGCACTTTTAGAGTCAAAGATCGTCCGGCCCGCGAAGGCCGCAATGTCAAAACCGGCGAAAAAATCAAAATCAAAGCTTCTAGAACCGTTGCTTTTAAAGTTGGTGCAGGGTTAAAAGCCAGTGCAGCAGCTAAAAAAGGCGGAAAAAAGAAATAATTTCTTTAGCAGTTTTGAAGCGGCAGTGCCTACAGGTTCTGCCGTTTTTTGTTTTTGTACTGTTGTTTTTTTATATTTACAACAAAATGTACATTTCAATTGAAGAAGCAGCAAAAATTCTAAGGCAAGGCGGGATAGTGGCTATTCCAACAGAGACTGTTTATGGGCTTGCTGGCAATGCTTTTGACGAAACTGCTGTGGCAAAAATTTTTGCGGTAAAGGAGAGACCTTTTTTTGACCCTTTGATTGCGCATATAGCAGAAATAGAAGAACTTGAAAACTTGGCGGCGGAAATTCCAAAAAACGCAAGATTGCTGGCAGAAAAATTTTGGCCTGGCCCTTTAACTCTGGTGCTACCAAAAAAAGAAAAAGTCCCTAATTTAACCACAGGAGGTCTTTCAACTGTTGCTGTTAGAATGCCCCAAAAACAAATTGCAAGAGATATAATAAAACTCGCCGGATTTCCGCTTGCCGCTCCAAGCGCGAATAAATTCCAGCACCTAAGCCCAACAAGCGCAGAACACGTTTTGGAGCAGTTGGGTGGCAAAATAGATGGCATAGTGAATGGAGGGTTTTGCGAAATAGGTCTTGAAAGCACCGTTGTCGGTTTTGAAAATGATATTCCAGTGATTTACAGACCTGGTGCAGTTACAAAGGAGATGATAGAGGAGGTTTTGGGAAAAGTTTTAGACCCTAAATCCACTGCAATCGTTTCTCCTGGGATGCTTGAAAAGCATTATAGCCCTAGTACGCCGTTGTGTTTGGGGTTGCCTAGCGAGGTGCCGCCTAATTGCGGGTTGCTCGCTTTTGGAAAATTGCCAGAAAATACCACGTTTTTTGCAAAAACATTGAACTTGTCTGCAAACGAAAATTTAACAGAAGCTGCTGCGAATTTATACGGAATGTTGTACGAATTGGATTCCTGCGGGTTGAGCAAGATTTATGCGATGTTGCTACCGCCTGTTGGCATTGGCGTTGCTATCAACGATAGGCTGGGTAAGGCAGCTGGGGTTTAAGGCTTCTACTCCAAATAAGTATATCCATACAAGCCGGAGCGGTAAATGCTCAAAAATTCCCTGCCTTCTTGTTTGGAAATTTTGTCGTCTTGAATAGCATCTTTAACCCAGTTTTCCATTGTGCGCACAAGGGATTTATCGGAAAAATTCA
>CAZIMU010000197.1:0-3609 GCA_964540355.1 uncultured Fibrobacteraceae bacterium
CAGCCCAACCCAAATGCACTTCCAATACCTGCCCCACATTCATACGCGAAGGCACACCGAGTGGGTTTAAAAGTATTTGAACGGGTTTTCCATCTTCGGTAAAGGGCATATCCTCAACAGATACTATTTTTGCCACAACACCTTTGTTTCCGTGGCGGCCTGCCATTTTATCGCCTATGGACAAACGGCGTCTTTTGGCTATATAAATTTTAACAACCTTGAACACGCCTGGTTTCAATTCATCGCCCTTGTTTATTTTGTCAATCTCTTTTTCTTTCAAATCGTTCAATTCGGTTATGCGGCGGTTCGTGACACTTAACAGTGATGCAACCTCTTCTTGAACGGTTGGTTCATCGCAGAACACGGAGCTAGAAGCGAGTTGTGAAAAATCGGTTTTGTCTAAAATTTCTTGAGTCCACTTTTTTCCTATGGCAACTAGAACTTCGTTTGTTATGCCATTGCAAACATTACCGCTTGTTTTGCCAAGCAGCAAACGAGCAAGCTCTGGTTTGCGGGCTTCTTCAATGAGGTTTATTCTCTCTGCAAAATCTGTGGCTACTGTGCGAATTTTACTGGCTTGTTCTTCTCTGTGCCTCAACTCATCTTCTTTTTTAGTCGCGTGGTTTTCTCTGCGCTGGAATATGCGTGTGTCAACCACAATGCCTTTTACGCCACTTGGAACACGTAGCGATGAATCGCTTACATCGCCAGATTTTGAACCGAAAATAGCACGGAGCAATTTCTCTTCTGGGGTCAGTTCGGATTCGCCTTTTGGAGTGACCTTTCCAACCAAAATATCACCTGGTCTAACTTCCATGCCAATGCGGACAATGCCTTCTTCGTCTAGCAAGCTGCGGTCTTTTTCGCTTACATTGGGAACATCTTTGGTTATCTCTTCTTTGCCGCGCTTGGTTTCTCTAACCTCAATTTCGTATTCTTCAATATGGATTGAAGTGAATGTATCTTTAATTGCGAGTTCTTCGGAAATTATTATTGCATCTTCGTAATTATAACCTTGCCAGGGCAAGAATGCAACGCGAATGTTTTTTCCAAGGGCAAGTTCGCCGTTATCGGTGGAAGTGCCATCTGCCAGAACATCTCCAGCTTTCACTTTATCGCCAACTTTGCAAACAGGCTTTTGGTTTATGCAGGAATCCTGATTTGAGCGTTCAAATTTGCGAAGCTCATAAATATCGTGAGGTGGCAGGCCAAGAGTTTCGTAATTCAAGTTTGTTTTGTCTCTTAAAACTTTTATGCAGGTTGCATCAACAAAAACAACCTCGCCATCGCTCTTTGCCCTTACCAAAGTTCCAGAATCAAGCGCAACTTTTTTCTCCAAACCAGTTCCCACAACAGGAGCCTCAGAACGGAGTAGCGGCACGGCTTGTCTTTGCATGTTAGAGCCCATAAGAGCGCGGTTTGCATCATCGTGTTCAAGGAAGGGAATAAGCCCAGCCGCAACAGATACAATTTGCATAGGCGAAACATCCATCAAATCAACTTTTTGGGTTTCGGTATCTTTTACTGAAATTTCTTTTATGTTGGGCAAATTCGGGAATTCGCCTTCTGCCCTCACCAAAACAAATTCGCTTGTGAATCTTTTGGTTTTTGAATCTAAAATAGTGCTTGCTGGAGCAATTTTGCATTTGTCTTCTTCGTAGGCGGTTAAATAAACAATCCAATCGGAAACCACCATTTGCATGGTTAGGCTTTTTTGTGTGTAATCGGCTTTGGGTTTGTTCTGTTCGCCTTTTTTGTATGTGCCAACAACAACGCCATTTTTAATTATTGTACTTTCTTCGCCAAAATCAAACTCAAAACTCTTGTTGCAGAACAGATCGAAGTGTTCCAACTGCTTGCCAGATAATTTTTCACGAGCAATCTTAATTTCGTTTTTGCCAACTTCTGTTTGGGCTAAAAGTTGCTGGTTGGAATCTCCAAAGAAACTTTTCATTATTCCCGCATGCCATTTTGCTTCGGGGAACTCATAATCTTTGCCAGAGCCATCTTGGAATGGGAGGAGTCCAACAATTCTATAAGGGGTTTCTATAAAACCAAAGTGATTTACAATAGAGAATGTGGCTAGAGAATTTATTAGACCGATGTTTGCGCCTTCTGGCGTTTCTATGGGGCACAAGCGGCCATAATGAGAATGATGAACGTCTCTAACTTCTAAACCAGCTCTGTCTCTGGACAAACCTCCTGGGCCAAGAGCAGAAATTCTGCGTTTATTGGTTAGCTCGGAAAGCGGGTTTATTTGATCCATAAACTGCGAGAGCTGGCTTGAGCCGAAAAATGCTGCAACCATGCTGTTCACTGTTCTGGAATTGATGAGTTCCGTTGGGGTTAAAACACCCTCTCTCTCACGTGAAGAGAAGTTTTCCCTAACCGAGCGAAGAATACGGGTGATTCCTATCGAAATTTGATTTGCTACAAGTTCGCCAACAGAGCGAATACGGCGGTTTCCCAAATGGTCAATATCGTCTAGTGAATAACCTTCTTCGCCATTGTATAAACCTATCATATAGCGAATAACGCTGATAAAATCTTCTTTTGTAAGTGTCATTGTGTCTGCGGCTGGAGCTGGGAATTGTTGCTCTCCGCTGGCATAAACCTTTGAATTCAAGCGATAGCGACCGAGTTCGCCAATTTCATAGCGGCGGTCGTCAAAGAAAAGGCTGTTGAAATGGTTTTCTGCAACTGTGGCATCCACGCGGTCTGGCTGAGACCTAGTTGTTTGATAAATGCGCTCCCTTGCGCCTTCTCCATCTTTGCTGGTGTCGTTTGCCAAAGTGTTGTGTATTAGGTTGTTTTCTTCTATGTTTTCTTTTATAACCACAACATTGTTTATTCCAGCATCTAAAATTTTTTGGACAGTTTCTGCATCTAAAACGGAATTGGCAGAAGCAACTATTTCGCCATCTGCACTTATGGCATCTTTGAAAAGCACTTTGTTTGGAGCATCTTCTCCGGCTTTTAATTCAAATTGTTCGCCTGTGTGGAAAAGTGCTAAAATTTGTTCATTTGTTTCGTAGCCAACAGCGCGCAAAAGCACGGTTGCGAGCAATTTCTTTTTGCGGTCTATGAGCATATAGAGAACATCGTTCTCCGTATTGAATTCAAGCCAAGAACCTCTGTTGGGTATAATTCGGCTTTGGTAAATCATTTTGCCGCTGGGTAGCTGCTCTGAGTCAAAACTCACACCCGGAGAGCGGTGCAACTGGCTTATTACAACTCGTTCCGCACCATTTATTATAAAGGTACCGTTATCGGTCATTATGGGCAAATCGCAAAAGAACACATCGTTTTCAATTTGGTCTTGCAATTTTTTATCTTCGCCGTCTTCTTTAAAAGTTTGAAGATCCAAATGAACTATCAGCTGGCGAGAGTAGGTAACTCCGCGTTCTCTACATTCTTTTATGGAATATCTAGGCATAGCCAAATTATAATGTTTATAGCGCAACTCCAAAAGTCCCCTGCTATCAGACACCGGAAAGGCATCGCGAAACACGCCTTCAAGCCCCTCACTACGCCTGTTCTTCGCGGGAATTCCTGCCTGCAAAAAACGTTCATAAGAAGCTTTTTGCATTTCAAGCAATTCCGGCAGTT
>CAZIMU010000198.1:0-3585 GCA_964540355.1 uncultured Fibrobacteraceae bacterium
AAGATAGAAAATTATTTACTCTTCAATTATTTGACGGTTCATTCCAGCTTGTACCGCTGTTATGGCTATGGTATAAACAATATCGTCAACCAGTGCGCCACGAGACAGATCGTTGACAGGTTTTGCAAGACCCTGTAGCATAGGGCCTATACTTACGGTTTTTGCGCTGCGTTGAACGGCTTTGTAGGTTGTGTTGCCCGTATTTAGGTCTGGGAATACAAATACGGTGGCTCGTCCAGCTATGTGGCTATGCGGTGCCTTTGTGTGCGCAACAGATTCCATTATTGCCGCATCGTATTGCAGAGGGCCGTCTATTTCAATGTCTGGGCGAAGTTCCTTCACCTTTGCGGTGGCTTCTTTTACCTTGTTCACATCTTCGCCTTTGCCGCTCTCTCCTGTGCTGTAGCTTAACATAGCGACTCTGGGTGCAATGCCAAAATCACGGGCTGTGTCTGCGCATTGAATTGCAATTTGAGCTAGTTCGTCTGAGGTGGGGTTTGGATTTATGGCGCAGTCTCCGTAAACAAGTACCTGAGTGGGCAGGCACATAAAAAATACCGAGCTTATTATGGAGGTTCCCTCTCTAGGCTTTATTATTATTAAGGCGGGGCGAACAGTATCTGCTGTTGAGTGAATAGCTCCGCTCACAAGCCCTTCTGCATCGCCAGATTTTACCATCATGGTTCCAACCCAGACGCTGTCTTGAAGTTTTTTCTTGGCTTCTTCTTCGGTCATGCCTTTCTTTTTGCGCAACTCCACCAATTTGGGAACGTATTTTGTGGCTATGTTCTCTGGGTCTATAATTTCCAGTTCCAAGGGCAAATTCATGCAAAGGGTGGCGGCTGTTTTTTCCACATCTGCTCTTTTTGCAAGCAATATGGGAACAGCTATTTGCCTCTGTAGTGCTAGTATGGCTGCACGTACGGTTCTAGGCTCGGCACCTTCGGGCAAAACGATTCTCGCTTTAAATTTTTGAGCTTTTTTTATGAGGAAATTTCTGAATTCTGGTGGGCTCATTCTGTGTTCACGTTCTTCTTTGAGTATGTGTTCCCAAGGTTCTTCTTCAATGCCTGCTACAACGGCTTCTTTGCTGGGGTTTTCGCCTCCGTGCACAAAGCCAAGTGTTGGCAAATCGCTGTGTTTGCAAGCAGCTCTGAGTTCTGCTTCTCCAGCTTCGGGTACATTTAAAAACACACAGCCTGCCATAAAGGCATTGGCGTTTTTATGAAAATGCTCCTCAACGGAAATTTCGCCTATTAAATCGTCAATAGGTTTGTTGCCAGCTTTTGCCACAAGAATCACGCTTGCATCCATAGCAGAAGTGAGCATTTTGTGGAGTTCTCTTTTGTAAAAAATATCAGATTCAGAAATGCCTTCAACTATAACAACATCGTGTTTGGCAAATACCCTTAGGAACTTGTCCACCAAGAGTTCCATAATAACCTGCTCGCAGTCAGATATAAGCGCATTTCTTATTTCTGCAAAAGGCACTCCGCCATTTCCAAAAGGAATGAATCTTGCAACCTTGAGATTTCGCTTGCTCAATGTTTCCAAAATGCCCGCAGATACGTTTTCCAAAGGAACTCCGTTAGAGGTTGGCAAAAGAATATAGGCGTGTTTCATTTTTACTCCTGTGTTGTGGTTGAATCTCTTGTTGTGGTTGAGTCTTGTGTTGTGGAATCAACGGGATTTACAGGTTTTACAAATTTCTTTTCTGCAAATATCAAGTATAGCTTGCCGTTTAATTCCGATAATATTTTTGAAACCAAATATTTTAAGATTTCTATTCTCTGGTGTGCAGGCATGGGTTTGTTTTGACATTCAATCATTCCGCAATAGCCTGTGAGCCAAGATGTGTCTGCTTTAAGTGGATTTTTTAAAGGTTCTTTGCCTGGTATTTCAAGAATATAATCTGCCTTAATTGAAACTTTACGTTCACCTAAAAAAAACAAAAACCAAGCCCTTCCGTGCTCGTCTTTGGCGGTATGAAAATTTAGTATTAGAGTTAAAGAGTCTGGAACCATCAAAATTCTTTTGCTTTCACTTTCCATAAAACTCGCTATTTCTGTATTGTTTGCCGTACCAACATTTATTTCGGCAAAACAAATACTAACAAAAAAGAACACTGCCGCTGCAAAGTTTGTAAATTTAAATGAAATGTACAAATTTGGAGTTTTAACTGTGAAAAAGTTTAACATAGCGGTAAAAATAGTAATTTGTTTTGGTCTAGCTTTGCTATGGCTCTCCTGCGCTGCCTCAAAAAAAATAAAAACCGCAAATATTCTTAAAAAATGCGATTTTTCATTCCAAAGAGCCAGCATAGATTCCTTTACAGGAGATTCGCTCAAATTCAGTGTGTTTTTAAATACAAACAATAGAGGCGAAGATTCTCTATACATTCAAAGACTAACGGGAACTCTTTATTTAGATTCCCTTTTTGAAATTCCCGTTGAGTTGCAAAATCCAAAATGGATTTCTCCAGGAAGGGGGCAAATAAGTTTTTCGGCTGCGGTTCAGTTGGAACTATTTAAACTCTTGGCTTTGCCAAATGTGAAAAAATTTAGGATGCAGGGAAAGGCTTTTGTTGCGCTAAAGCCAGAGCAAGAAACAACAGAAATGGGTTTTGACGAAACTAGAGATATTCCGCCAGATTTGGTGGAAAAAATGGTTAGGAAACTAATTGAAAGTGCTAGCAAAAAGATAATTGGATTTTAATGCTGAAATCTTTTGGGATAAGCGGAAAGGAATGTGAAGCAGAGTTGGAGTTGCTCGGCACAAGCACTGATTTTGGCAAAGTGGATTGGTTTTATGGCGAAGAAAACTCGGATGATTTCAATGTGGTTTACGAAGGACGAACAAGCGTTTTAATTCACAGTTCAGGGAAAAAAATCACTGGGGCAGAGCATTTAAGTGCGGCAATGCTTTTATTTTCTGGCTGCTGCTTTAAGCTAAAGGCTCCGCAAAGGGAATTACCTCTGCTAGATGGCAGTGCTGCATTGTGGGAAAAGGAATTGGAGAAGGTGGGCGGAATAAAAAACAACAACTTGACTTTTTGCAAGCTTCCAGAAAAAGAATTTGAAATTAAAATGGATGAACGTTTTGTAAAATTTCAAAATACAGATGAAAACTGCTTGGAAATAAAATATTCAATAAATAGATTTGGGCAAAAATTTGGGGCAAATGTGAAAATAAATTCAGCCAAGGATTTAGAAAAAATCCTTTTAGCCAGATCCTATATTTTTGCAGAAGAATTGCCAAGTGCCGGACTTTCGGAAAATTTGAGAGGCTGCGGAATAATTTTAGGCAAGGGAAAAAATAATTTGCTTTTTGAGAATGAGCCTGCTTTCCATAAAATCCTTGATTTTCTGGGCGATATAAGTTTGCGTGGGGGAGTTTTGCCAAGGGGAAGGTTTGAAATATTCAACGGCGGTCACGAACTGCACCATAGAGTTTTGGAGAGAATCTCCTAGGGTTTGCGAATGAGGGTCTGCTTGAAATTTCTATTTTTTTAAAGAGAGGTAAAATTTATGGCAACGGCGACAGATACATTGACGGTGACGGAAGTTAAGCAAGCTATGAAAGTTC
>CAZIMU010000199.1:0-3535 GCA_964540355.1 uncultured Fibrobacteraceae bacterium
TAAAAGTGGAACTCTTTCCCAAAGACTCTACACGAGCATTGGTTGCAAAGGCAGATATACTACCAATCACAACTGCTGCGGCAATAGCAAAACGCAAAGTTTTCATCGAACATCTCCATTAAATGTATTCAAGACCTTAATTTAGAAAAATATAGTAAGCAATGATTAACTTAATGTTAGGGATATGGGATAAGGGACATGAATATGCAGAAAAATGGCTTTTGAGGCAGTTTTGTAAGAAAAATCATATCCCCTGTCCCTAGTCCCTAGTCCCTAGTCCCAAAGAGAGTTAATCAGCACTATACTTTTTACTCGTTTATGTCTTCTAAACGCACAGAACCCACTTTGCTCACGCCCTTCTCCTCTTGAGTAACTCCATATAGCCTATCTGCTGCCGCCATTGTTCTTTTGTTGTGAGTGATGATAACAAATTGAGTTTGGGTGCTAAAACGGCGCAGCAGAGCCATAAAACGCCCTATATTGGCATCGTCAAGGGGACCGTCAATTTCGTCTAATATGCAGTATGGTGAGGGTTTTACCATATAAAGGGCAAAGAGCAGGGCAGTGGCGGTTAAAGCGCGCTCCCCACCAGACAAAGCCCTAACGCCTCTCATTTTTTTACCAGTTGGGCGAGCATTTATTTCTATTTCTGCTTCTAAGGGGTCTAAATCGTTTTGCATGGTTAGCAGAGCTTCGCCATCACGCATTAAACTTGCGAAAACTTCTTGATAGTTGTGCTGTATTTTGCGGAAAGTATCCACAAAACGGTCTCTAGCCACTATGTCTAGCCTTTCCATAACGGCAACCAAGCTGCTTTTTGCTTTGCTCAAGTCGTTGTATTGAGCTTCTATGGAAAGTACTCTTTCGCGCTCCATTTCAACATCTTCTGCGGCAGAGGTGGACACAGGGCCTATTGCTTTTATTTTTTCGCGCAACTCGTGTATTTCAACATTTGCTTCGCGCTCATATACAAGCACGGGAGTAAACCCTTGCTCCGCAGGCTCTTTTTCTAAGTCAAATTCATATTCCTGAAAAATCCGCTCCCTTATTCTCTCTAGGGCATTTGAGGAATCTTGCATAGCAAGCTCCAAGCTGTGTTTATTATTGTCTTTTTCACGCAGGGAGCTGTTTATTTCGCGTAGTTCGCTTCGCCATACTTCTATATCGCCAGCCATAACCATATATTTTTCCCTAGCTCCGTCTCGCAATTTTTCTTTTTTAGACAAAAGCTCGTTTTGCTCTTCTATGTGAATAGCTTTGTCTTGAAGACCTTGTTTTAAAAGTTCTTTTTTGTCGTTTATCTCCTCTAGCTCGTTTGTGCGCAAATGAGTGGTGTTGTTTATGGTCTTTATCTGCTCCTTGACCGAACCTAGGCGGTTTAGAGAACTCGCTAGTTTGGCAACTAAATCATCTTGGGTTTTTAGTGCCTGCTCCTGTTTTTGCAATTCAGAATCTGTTTTTGCAAATTCCTGTTCTGCTTGCTCCAGTTCAAGGCCAGCGGCGTTTAGTTCTGTATTTGAATCTTTGGAAATTTTCAACTCTTGCAAGCGAGCTTCCAACTTTGAAATATCTTGTTCGTTTTTTTCTTTTTGAGCATTAAGGGCAAAAATGCCGGCATTTGCAATTTCTGCCTCTGAACTAGCCTTTATTGCGCGTGTATCTGCTCCGTGTTTTTCTTCTAAAGAATTTGAAATTAAAATGGAAATCTCTTGCAGTTTTTCGCTTGCTGCGTTAATTTGCGCATTTGCAGACTCTATTTTTTCAATTAAGGAATCTATGGAGGTTTTTAAATTTTTCATCTCCGCATTTTGTTGCAAAATACCCAGATTTTCTTTTTGCTCCCTTCCAACTTTTGCAATGCCCAGCGAACTTATCGCTTGGCAATTTTCGGTGCAAAACCATAAATCCCTGCCTGCATATTTTTTTGCAAGTTCTGCTGCCGTTTCAATATCTTTTGCCAAAAAATATTTTGAAAGCAAGGAGTTTAACAGGGCAGAGGATTTTTCGTTGCATTTCACAAGAGAGGCCAGTGTGGCAATATCTGGTTCATTTATATTTATTTTTTCTTCAAATAAATTGGTGTTCCAAGCTAGCAATGCACGGCCAAAATTTTCGTTGTTCAAAAGTTTTGCGCTGTTCAAAACAGTCTCTTGATTTTGCATTAAAAGAGCCTGCACAGAGGAGCCGAGGCAAAATTCAACCAAGGGTGCAAATTTGCTCTCTAAAACTTCTATTTGGTTTGAGAACAAAAGTATTCCTTCTTCGGTTTTTTGATTTAAAAGCCATTTGTTGCCCTCTAAATTATCCATATTTTCGCTTATGCTTTGCAGGGTCTCTAGCCTGGCTTCCAATCGGTTTTTATTGCCGAGTGCTTCCATTTTTTGGTTTTTCAAAGATTCAAGTGTTTCGTTCAAAGTCTCTTTTTCATTTGTTAAAACATTTATGTTCTCTGCAAGCATTTCGGCCTTTTTTTTGCTCTCTTCGCTTTCATTCTCTTTGCTGCTTTTTAATGCTTTTTGCTCTTGTATTTTGGTTTCAATATTTTGAATGTCTTTTGCAGCTTGCTCATTTCGCTCGTGCAGCATTTTTATTTCGGTATTTATTATTTGCCAGTGGCTTTGCAGTTTTCCCTGTTCTTGAACAGAGAGCAATCTTTTATCTGAGAGTTCCCTATACCTTTTGCGCAAATCTTCTACCGCACTTCGCAAATTCAACAATATGTCTGTTTCTTTTTTCCCCTGTTCTTCCACATTTCCCAAATTTTGCATTTCTGCACTCAATTCAGAAATTTTCTTTTCGTTCTCGCTAATTTCTCTTTCGCAACGAGCTTTGTTCTCTTCTAGTTCTTTTTCCCTATTTTGGAGGTTTATGTAATCTGAATTGAGTTTTGCTATTTCTGAAGATGTGTCGTAATAATCTTTTTCACATTCTCTAAAATATTCTTCTTCGCTTGATATCAAAAGCCGTTTTTCTTCTATTTTGGTTTCTAGCTCTGTTTGCTTTGCATTTAATGTGCTTAGTTCGGTTTCGCCTGTAGTTTTCGCTTTTAAAAGGGAGTGCAGAGATTCCTTGCCTTCTTTGTATTTGTGAATACTAATTGAAACATCCAGTTCTTTTAGGCGGTCTTTCAATATGCGCAAATCTTGAGCGCGAGCGAGCATTTTCTCTTGCTGCTTGAACTGGTTTTTGGCGTGTTGCAGATCAATTGCAATGCGTTCCATGTCTGTGCTAACACGTTCAAGCTGAGACACGGCTTCTTTTTTTTGCTTTTTGTATTTGCTCACACCTGCGGCTTCTTCAAAAATAGTTCTGCGCTCGTCTGCTTTGTCGCTGAGTAGGGCGTCCACCATTCTTTGGTCCATTTGCGAATATGAGCCTGCACCCATGCCAGTATCTGCAAAAAGATTTTTTATATCTGCAAGGCGGCACTCCTGATTATTTATCAAATATTTAGATTCGCTATCGCTAAAGGCTTTTCTTGTTATCATAACCTCTGCATATTCAGACGGCAAAAGCCCCCTATCGTTTTCAATTA
>CAZIMU010000200.1:0-3516 GCA_964540355.1 uncultured Fibrobacteraceae bacterium
TTACCTCTTTCACCCCGCTAGAAACCGCAGACAAAGCCACAAATCGTTTTTTCCCATGATGCTTAATAACGCTAGCAAGGCTAGTTTTTCCGCATCCAGGCGGTCCCCAAAAAATCATGCTCGGCACATTGCCGCTCAGAATGGCACTTCTGAGCATACTCGTTTCCCCCAAAATACGTTGCTGCCCCAAAAATTCGTCCAAGTTTTGAGGCCTCATTCTTTCTGCAAGAGGGATGTTGTTCATTTTAGGGTAATTTAGATTTTTCAAAATTGCAATGCTTGTATTTACTATATTGCTGCTGAGTTCTTTTTTTCTCGAAAAAATTTTCTACATTCCTATGTTATGGATTATACAGAATTCAATTTAGGGTTTTGCAACAAGGGCGAAGTTGCTCAAGTTACGCTTTCCAATGCCGCCAATGTGATATTGCTGGATGCTACAAATCTTCACAAGTATAAAAACAGCATGAAATTTGAGTATCATGGCGGGCACGCAAATGTTTCTCCATATAGAATTACAATTCCCGAATCGGGAACTTGGCATGTAGTTATAGATGGATATAGCGGAACTATTAAATGTTCCGTGAGCGTTGCCTAAGTGAGAGTTGCAGGGCAAAATTTTCTATATTTAAACCCTCAATAAAGAGGAAAAAAACATGGTATTTTCAAGCATAATAGCAGAAGAATTGAAAATTGAAGAACAGCGCGTTAAGGCGGCACTCAAGCTTATGGAAGAAGGCGGAACGGTGCCGTTTATTGCACGCTACCGCAAAGACCAAACTGATAACCTAGACGAAATTCAGTTGCGCGATATTCAGCATAGGAAGGAATCTTTAACCGAACTTGCAGAACGCAAAGAGACGGTCTTAAAAACCATTGAAGAGCTTGGCAAGCTAACTCCCGAACTAAAAGCTCAAATAGATAGCTGCCGCGATAAAAATATTTTGGAAGATATTTACGCTCCCTACAAACCCAAACGCAGCACACGTGCCACAATCGCAAAAGACAAAGGCATGGAAGGTCTTGCAAAAATTATATGGGAACAAGAGGAAACATCCAACTCCGCAGAAACAATCGCTATGGCTTTTCTCTCCGAAGAAAAAGGCGTTGCAGACCCAGCGGCAGCAATCAAATTTGCTTTGGATATTTTGGCAGAAGATGTTGCAGACACACCGGAATTTCGCGGATATTTGCGCGCGCAAATTGAAAAACAGGGCAAAATGGTTTCTAAGGTTAAAAAGGAATTTGAAGGCAAAGAGACAAAATTCAAAAACTACTACGATTTCTCCGAGCCTCTGGGCACAATACCAAGCCACAGAATGTTAGCTATGCGCCGTGGCGAAAAAGAAAAAGTTTTGCGTTTGACCATTGAGGTTCCAGACGAGGCTCTTGTTGGCTACCTCTCTGAAAAGGTTATTAAAAGAGAGGGTGTTTGGAAACCGCATTTGGAAGCTATGTGCAAAGACTCTTGGGAACGTTTGCTAAAACCGAGTTTAGAAAGCGAAGTTCGCCTTTTATTGAAAGAAGCCGCAGAGTTAGAGGCTTTCAAGGTTTTCACCAAAAACCTATCAGATATTTTGCTCGCACCGCCCGCTGGCCACAAGGCGGTTCTCGCTCTTGACCCAGGTTTCAAAAGCGGAGTTAAGGTCGCAGTTTTAGACCAAAACGGCAAATTTATGGATCACGGCGTAATTTATCCCTTGGAACCGCAAAAGCAAGTTTCGCAAGCTGCCACATACCTTGCAGAACTTGTTGAAAAATACGATATAGATTTGATTTCCATAGGCAATGGCACCGCAAGCCGCGAAACAGATGATTTTGTAAAGGAAATTTCCAACAAGCTAAAAAACAAACGCGGAGAATGTCCTGTTGGTGTTATTGTAAATGAATCGGGAGCCTCTGTTTATAGTGCGAGCGAGCTTGCTATAAAGGAATTCCCCAAAGAAGATGTAACCACAAGAGGTGCAATCTCCATAGGTCGCCGCTTGCAAGACCCGCTTGCGGAGCTTGTGAAAGTGGAACCCAAAGCCATTGGCGTTGGGCAATATCAGCACGATGTAAATCAAAAGGAACTCCAAAAACGCTTGGACGAAGTTGTGGAAAGCTGCGTGAACAAGGTTGGTGTTGATGTGAACAGCGCAAGCCCAGCTTTGCTCGGCTATGTTTCTGGCGTTAATAAAAACTTGGCAGATAGCATTGTTAAGCACAGAGACGATAACGGTGCATTTGCAAGCCGCGAGGCTTTGAAAGAGGTCAAGGGTTTTGGGCAAAAAGCTTATGAGCAAGCAGCCGGATTTTTACGCATTCACGGTGCAGAGAACCCCTTGGACAACAGCGCGGTTCACCCTGAAAATTACGGCTTGGTAGAGAAAATCGCAGAGAAAGCAGGCAAGCCTTTGAATGAACTTATAGGTAATTCCGAGGCTTTACATTCCATAGTTGCAAGCGATTTCACCGATGCGGAGAGCGGAGTTGGCAAAAACACCATTGCAGATATTTTGGCAGAACTTGAAAAACCCGGCAGAGACCCTCGCAAAGAATTCCATTATGCCAAATTCAATCCCAAAATCAAAACTATGCAAGATTTGATCACCGGCAGTTGGTTGGAAGGCGTTGTTAGCAATGTTACGAATTTCGGTGCATTTGTGGATATAGGTGTTCACCAAGATGGCTTGGTGCATATTTCTGAGATGAGCGATAATTTTGTGAAAGATGCAAAAACCATTTTGACAACTGGTGATGTGGTTAAGGTTAGAGTAGTTTCCGTTGATGCCCCAAATAAACGCATATCTCTTTCCATGAAACAGGAAAGCGAGCGTAGGGTAGGCGGCGGTGGTGGCTTTAAGGGTGGTGGCAAAGATGTTAAAGGCAAAGGCGGTTATCAAGGAAAGGGTAGCTTCCAACCCAAGCCTATACCTCAGGCTGCAACTCTTGCCGATTTAAAGGCACGTTTTTCTGGCAAGGCACAAAAGCAGGCTGCTCAAAACATTCCAAAAAAGCCAGCGGCAGCAGCTATCAAAAAAAGCGATGTTATGGCTAGGCTTAAAAATGCGATGAAAGGCGGGTTGTGATTTGCGATGATGTTTCTCCTGCGCAACTAGCTTGGTTGGAAAACAACTGTATTTTCGACAAAGACAAAGCGGCTTTGCCCAGCAAGAAAGTTCATATCAAAAAAGCAAAAAAGAAAAGAAGAAGTATTGGCATAGAAGAACCCTTTGCGGATTCTGAAATAGATTTGCACGAACTCGGTTTGGAAGAAGCTATATGCAGGGTGGAGCTGGAACTTGAGCTTGCCAAAAAAAACAGATGGAAACGTATTCGAATAGTTCACGGCATAGGAGCAAAGAGCGGCGGCGTAATACGCAAGGCTTTGGAGCAAAAATTCCGCTCTGAGTGGAGCAGCTTGGTTAGCGAATACCGTTATGAGAGGAATAACAGGGGTTCAAGTTTGGCAACTTTGATTTAGTAGCCAAGGGGGGAATAATTAAAAAGTAGTTCCCCCCGTTAGCTCTCCGA
>CAZIMU010000201.1:0-3505 GCA_964540355.1 uncultured Fibrobacteraceae bacterium
CTTTAAGGTACTCTCTTATCAAATATATAAAAAATTCATAGCCTTTCAGCTTTTCACTGCGAGTTGCCATCTCCTCGTTCCTGCCTTTGTTTATGTTATAGACATTCACCACAAGCTCAAGACTGGCAATAATCTCCTCCAGAGGCTCTATGAACATATCGGATAGCTTCAAAGCCTGCCTGTCGGGATATTCGTCTATTCCGTTGTACAGCACTATGAATTCTGGCTTTGGTATAAACATCTTTTTCGTGCTGTAAAGACCATCCTTGTCAATTATCTTTTCATAGTTTCTACCCATATAAATAAGCATCTTTAGCGGCATATTCGGGTTTATGGTAGATTGGTGCTCAATGAGAACCACCAGCTTGCCGTTTATTACAAAAGAGATGTCGTTTATGCGTTCCATAAACAGAGCATCCTCAAGCGTGGTTATGCGAATATCCGTGTCGCTGCCATAGCTAGTGTTTGCAATGGCATTGTACAACTCCAAAAGATTGTTTTTTTCGCCGAATAGCAGCGTGAAAACGCTATCTTTGTATTTGCGGTTGGTTTTAGCCTCGGTCATTTTGAATCCTCCGTTTTTTTCCTTCTACTCAGTTAGACGCAAAAAAACGGAAAAAAAATCCTAAAATCGTATTTTTGCAAACAAGTGTTTGCATTTTTGTGCAGATTTTTGTCTGGAACCCCGATTCACCCGATTACCAGAAAAGTAAGAACGCCCATATACAAATGCTTTACCAAGTGTCTGTTAAAAACTTATTTAGATGATTAACCAGATTGCAAAGCCGTATGCTTATTTTGGAAGTAAATGTGAAATCGGTGGATTTTTTGATATTCAAAGAGATATAGTTTTAACATAAAGAAAAAGCCCTTAATTTAATGAAGGAGTATTTTATCAAAATGTTATGAAAACAGCAATGTTGCTTGGACTTAAAGAATTGGAAATGAAAATTTCGGTTTAACCCCTAGCCGTCTCTTGCACACCGCTTGGCAAGCGGTTTAATCCCAATTCCATTCGCCGAACAACATATTATGCACCTCCTAGCCGTGTTTCTCCAAAGTACATTAGATTCAAATAGTAAAATACAAAATTATGGTGGAGGGTCTGCCTGCCCAGAAAATAAATGCGAAATCGGGCATATTTGTTCGCATTGTGCGGATTGATTTCCGCAATGGGGCAGGCGAACCCTGCCCCTACACGTGGGAATAAATTTGCAATCGGGAATAAATATACCCACACATTTGGTGAGGCATTTATAGATGGGCATTTTTATGTTTTTGTGGGAAAATCCCCAAAATCGGGTGAATCGGGGTTCAGACAATAAGTGGTTGAATTGCAATTTCCGCCTTAGCAATTTTCGCTACGCTCTGTGCAAATTCCAAAAACATTTTGGCTTTTTCCTGCGTAGGAATAGAACCGTCTGCCAAAAAATTAACTTTGCTAGGATAACGAGATTCTACATATAAACCATTTAGATCTTCTAACTTTATCTCATCTATATTCAAGTCTTTTATTTCTTTAACTTTCAAATACAACTCTGTCAAATCGTGCGTTTTTCTAAAAAAGATATTTTTTATCGTCAAAAAAGCTTTCAAGTACTTCTCAACCGCCTGTTGGCAATGAAAAATAACTTCGCCTGTAAATTCTGGTCTAGTAAACAAAAATTCCGCAGCCCCTAAATCTTTGTCTGCAAAAAATGTCCAAGCCTGCGGATTAGACTCGCTATTTTCCATAAAGTTCCTTGCCTGTTTCCTCTATTTCCCTAACAAAAAAATCTCCGCCATCTTTTAAATATTTATATTCAGCTTTTGAATAAACTATTATATCCATAGGAAAATCTTTGCGAATTTCGCGAATGGATTTATTTATAGGCCTCCTTCTATCTAATCTTTCCTCAATATTTTTCGCAAACTCATCGGTATCTAAAATTACGAGTAAATCTATATCGCTATCTTCATTTGCCGTGCCTCTGGCATAAGAGCCGAATAAAATAATCTTATAGATATTCAAACCTATAAGGCATTGAACTATTTTAGATATTACATCAGCAGATAGGGACATAGTGGAAAAGATAGTAAATTCGCCACCAAATCTATTTCGCCAGTTTATTTGGGCAAGAAGGGGTAGCGGAAAACGCCCACCAGTTTGCGGTTATGTTTGAGGGCGGTTGGAGCTAGGGGGAGACTTCCCCCATCATAATATTACAAATACTTATTCCGTTAATGGAAATGAAAAAACTATTTCGGGTGGAAATGAATTAATGCAATGGAGTAACCAAAGCGGTTGGTCAATTATACCCACTGATGCGGAAGTAGGGAGAATTAGTAAATTCACAAATAGTTTGTGTGTGGTTGTAGGTGTTCTATTCCAACCCCAATTTTTTCTTAGCTTCGGCAAGGGAATAACCTTGTTCCAAAAGTGCAAAAACTTCCTTTATGCCTTCTGCTCTGCCTTCCGCCTTACCTTCTGCTCTGCCGTCTATCTTGGCAGTGCGAATGCTGCTCGCATCACTACGCCGCGAATCAACATAGCTATCATAAGCTCGCTGATCTTCCAAGCTCAAACCGTTATAATTCAGCTTGTTTATCGCTTCGTTCAAGCCAGGGGCTTTGAACTCTGGCTTTATCTCGGAATTCTTCAAAAAATACACCCACTCGTCTATCTTGTTTTGGACTATATTCTTAAAACGGTCTATCTTCAAAATATAATATTCTGGGTAAATATCCTTTATTTCCAACTTCGCAAACTCGGCTTTCTGCTTCTCGGTAAGTTCTAGCTCATCATTGTAATGCAAACCCTTAAAGGTTGTTGAACCATAGTAAATATAATCCCTGCCAGAACCTAGGTCAAAATATACCACATTAACGGAATACACTTTTCTCACATCGGCATAAGGCATTCCCTCGCCTAGATGTTCCGTAATGGCTTTGCTTGAACCGAAAAGCATACGGTGGAAATAATCTATTTCGGGTGTGAATTGAAGTTCTACTATTATCAAAGTTCCGTCACTTTCCTCCGCCAGCACATCTACGCGGTTATACTTCCTGCCTTTGGCTTCGCTGTTGCTCTCGCTATCAGTTAGGTTTTTGATTTTTATTTCCTTGCCAAGCAGCGTTATTAAAAAGCCTTCAAGTATAACATAATCCGCCTTGTTTTTAAGCAGATATTTTATCGCCCAGTCAAAAGATACCAATGTGCGTTTTTGAGACATAAATGTAAATGTAGAAAATTCGCCACCAAATCTATTTCGCCAGTTTATTTGGGCAAGAAGGGGTAGCGGAAAACGCCCACCTGTTTGCTGTTATGTTAGAGGGCGGTTGGAGCTAGGGGAAGGCTTTCCCCTTTATAATATTATGCAATTCGTAATAAATGCGAACCTGCTCGGTGCCGCCAACATAAACCTCAACCGCAAGGTTCTGGCAGACTTGGCAATCACGGATCCGGCTGCGTTTTTGCTAAACTATTTCTATAATATGCCGATATACTATGTAAAGGAGTGTTTTT
>CAZIMU010000202.1:0-3503 GCA_964540355.1 uncultured Fibrobacteraceae bacterium
CTATATTTTACACCATGAAAAAAGGAATCCACCCTGAATATCGCAAAACCGTGTTTATAGATGCCAACACGGGCAAAGAGTTTTTGACTCGCAGCACAAAGGTTTCTAATGAAAAACGCACCATAAATGGCGAAGAATATCAAGTTATATCCCTAGAAATAACGTCTGATACCCACCCGTTTTGGACCGGAAAAATGCACCACCTCGACACCGCAGGCCGCATAGACCGCTTTAACAAGCGTTTTGGTGGGCAAATAGTTGGAGCAAAACGCAAAACCACGCGCAAAGCAACAACAGAAACCGCAGAAAGCGAAGAATCTTAAAAGTTACCCTTGACAAAGGCAGCTTAAATTTCTATCTTTACAAACCGAACTCAAGCGGGAATAGCTCAGTTGGTAGAGCATAACCTTGCCAAGGTTAGGGTCGGGGGTTCGAGTCTCCTTTCCCGCTCTTTTCAAAACTTTTAATCACTCCCACTCAATAGTCGCAGGCGGTTTGTGAGTAACATCGTAAAGCAAAGCGCCCAAACCAGCTTCCTTCAATTTGGTCCAAAGCGAATCCCTCAACAAACTCTGCTCTATTTTCGCAAAATTCGCAGTCATTGCCTCTGCACTATTCACAGGGCGCATAACAATGCAGGGTTTGCCGGAGATTTTAAGCGGCAAAAGCACAACTGGCATTTGCCAAATTTTATCGTATAAATTATTTTCAATCAAAAAGTTAAAGCAAATGGAATCAAAAAGCCGGAGCGTATCAAGAGCCTCTTTTGTACAATATTGCTCTGTGGTTTCAAAGGCAGTTTCTGAAACGCTGCCAACTAGCCATACGGAACGGTTTATAGCCTTAAAACGGTTAATCAAAGAAGTGCTGATATTTTCCAAAGTTTCCCAAGAATGTTCTCCCTCTATCAACAAAGGCTGTGCATAAGTCCTTGCATCGCCCTGAACGCCAACGCTTTTTATTGGCAAAAGCCTTGCTTTTATTGAAAGTTCGTCTATGGCTTTTTTCAATTCGGGAATCTCGGATTTTCCAGAGGCTTTTCCATCGCTGCACAAAAGCCTAACGCCAAGACCGGGACCCGGAAATGGATGCCGCCAAATTAGCTCTTTTGGAATGCCGAGTTCCTCGCCCAAAATTCGCACCTCGTCTTTATATAAATCCGCAAGCGGTTCCAAAAGCAAACCTTTTTCTTGCAAATCCAAAACGCCTTGCACGCGGTTGTGATGCGTTTTAATGGAATCTGCATTTTCTGTGCCGCCGCTCTCTATGGTATCGGGATAAATGGTGCCTTGAGCCATTATCCATTCGTTTGCGTTTAGCGAGAGCCTTGCCATTTCGCTATCTTTAATTTTTAAAAAAGTTTCGCCTATGATGTTTCGTTTTTTTTCCGGCTCAGAAACGCCTTGCAATTCACGCAAAAAATCTTTTCCTGCATCGCAAATTTGCAAATTGTTCATACCCTCTTTTTGCAAAAAATTCATAACCTGCTGACTTTCGTCTAGTCGCATTAAGCCGTTGTCTATATGCAACCCCAAAACCCTTTCTTGCCCCAAAACCTTGTTCAAAAGCACAAATGCCACGGTGGAGTCCACACCACCAGAGACTAGCAAAAATACTTTTTTGCCCGCCGTTGCCTTTGTTATTTTTTCGCTTATCTGCGGCACATAGCTTTTTATGCTCCAAGATTTTTTGCAACCGCATATATCAAGAACAAAATTTTCCAAAAATTTGTCGCCAAATTCGGTGTGTCTAACTTCGGGGTGGAATTGTATTCCGTAAATTTTCTTTTCTGTGTTTTCCACTCCGGCAAATTCGCAGTCGCTGGTGCAGGCTATTGCGCTGAACCCAGCTGGCAGTTTTGAAACACTATCTCCGTGGCTCATCCAAGCAGAGCTGTTTTCGGGAATGTTTTTGAACAAAGGGGAATTGCTCTTTGTTATTTGCAAATTAGATATTCCGTATTCCTTGACTTTCCCTGGGCTAACTTTGCCGCCCAAGTTCTGCGCTATGAGCTGGTGACCGTAGCAAATCCCAAGTTTTGGAATGTTTATGCCTAGAATATCTTTGTTGAACGCTGGGGCGTTTTTGTCGTAAACGCTCATAGGGCCACCACTAAATACAATGCCTTTTGCTGAACTTAAGTGCTCCACAGGCGAATTTGGCGAAAAAATGCGAGCAAAAACTCCGAGCCTTCTAATTCGGTTCGCTATTAAATGAGCATATTGCCCACCAAAATCCAAAACAGCAATGGTGTCTAGGTCATTAGAATTCATTTGCGGGTAAAGTAGAAAATTCTATATTCTTTGTAGAGGTATCCTATGAAAATTCTCAGTGTATTAACAGCGGTATTTGCGACTTTTGCAATTTCTTATGCACAAAGCGAGCCCGACCAAGAAATTTACTCCAAAGTTGTTATCGCTTGCCAAGAAAACAAGGCTGTGAAAAATGGACTTGCCCAAATCACAAAAAAGAATGAAAAAGTGATAGATGCCTACGACAAAAGCGAGAGAAACGAAAAGGCAAAATACGAGCGAAACGCAAGCGAAATTGATATTGTAAGTGCCGAGGGTCCAAAGATTGTGAAATCTTATGCGGAGTGCATGAAAACAAAATTGATGGGCAAGGAATTTCGCAATCAAGGCAATAAACTAACTGCTAAAGTTTCGGTGACAAATGATGGGCGTTTAGTCAATAACAGCACAACAACAACCGAGCGTCCTGTCAAAAAAGGCAAAACAACAAAGGTGGGCAACCCCACAATCACGCAGGGCAAATCGCTTTGGTGTGAAGATGAGATGAATAAGTGCTTGCAGGCTACGATAGTTATTGAGCAGAAGTGAGCCTTACGAAATATTTATTTAAGTTCCTCAAAGTCAGCTCCTCTGCTGGTGTGCCAAATGCCAACTACATCTATGTTAGTTTCTTTTATTCTGTAATATATGAAATAGGGAAATTTGCCTAGTGGGAATTTTCTTAATTCACTAGTGTATATAGTTCCTATTTCTGACCACGTTTCCAGTAAATCTAATATTTGGAAAAATTTGTCATACATTAGTTTAGCTTTCTTTGGCGAATAATTTGCCACAAATTCCAAGGCTTCTTTTAGTTGTATTTTACAAGCTGGTGTTAAATAGCAGGGTCTTATTTTATTTTCATTATCGGTCGAAGTGTCCATTTGCGAAAAGCTCCCCGATTTCTTTTTTTACCTCGCTTGCTGGTATTAATTCCCCTCTGTCTGCTTGTTCCAAACTTATTTTAAGATGCCTTTGTAGTTCTATTTCGTCTAATACGTTAGCCGTAAAATTGCCAAGCCCAAAAACATTCATAGCGTTTGCTATTTCCGTTTCATTTGCTAAAACTGCCGTTTCCGTTGACATAGTTTGTACCTCTCTTTGGAAAAAGATAGAAAAAATTTTCTACCTTACCCCCAATGCCGAAACGCAACGACATAAAAAAGATTCTCCTTATAGGTTCCGGGCCTATTGTTATTGGACAAGCTTGCG
>CAZIMU010000203.1:0-3500 GCA_964540355.1 uncultured Fibrobacteraceae bacterium
TTCGCTTTTGCGTACGTTATTTCCCTTTTTTGTGGAAATTCTGGCTAAATGAGCAAAGCGGGTTACAAATCCTCCTCCGTGGTCTATTTCAACCACAAGCCCCAGATTGCCATTATCGCCTGCAAAAATAACCTTGCCACTGGCCGTTGAAAAAACAGGCTCATTCATCGCCGCTGCAAAATCAGTCGCTTGATGTTCTTCTGAAAAATGCCTGCTAATAACTCCCATAACGGGAAGCATATTTGGAAACACATCTAAACTTTGCCTATTTAAAGCAATTTCCGCTTCAGAATCTGTATCTTGATGAACCTTCCTAGAGGAAGTGTGCATAAGGCGATTTTTGTCCAGTATGGAGCGGATTTTATTTGAATCGTTTTCCAAATATGTACTCAAAATATTTTGTATTTGATTTTCTATGGCATAAATGGAATCCAAATTTGAAAACGCAGATTCATATTCGGCGTGGCGTTCCATTAGCCATTCGTTATCGGCTTTCAATTTCCACGCATTTGCAAGCTGCATATTTATCTCAGTGAACTTCCATATAAGTATGCCAAGCAAAATAGCGGCAAGGCTAATTATCCAAGTGAATAGTTTTAGCCAAACTCTTTGAATGCGATATGTACGCACTTTTGTTGAGCCTTCTGGAATTATCTGTATGGTGTACAATCTTTTCATATAGCTCTTGGGTTTATGGATTGTTGAATTCTAGTCAAATCACTATAAGACGAATAATGAATTATTATCGCATTTTTTTTGCACTCAACCTTTGTTCCAAAGGCATTTTGCAAAAAATTCAAAAAACTTTGCATATCGGGGTTTGTCGCAGAACCAGCTTTATTTTTTTTGGCTTTGCTCTTTTCCAGTTTTTGGGCAAGAACTTCTGCTTCGCGTGCCGAAAGACCTTTTTCAATAATTTCCCTAGCTACCTTTTCGGGATTTTTTATGTTTGGCGAAAGCAGTGCCCGTGCCGCACCTGCCGAGAGTTTGCCTTCACCAATCCACTCTTTAACCTGTTCTGGCAATTTTAGCAAGCGAAGCGAATTTGTAACCGCCACTCTGGATTTATTAATCCTTGTTGCCAAATCTTCGTGTGTATATCCGTGATAATCCAAAAGCTGCTGGTAAGAATCTGCGATTTCTATGGGGTTAAGATCTTCGCGCTGTATGTTTTCTATAATTGCCCATTCCGCCATTGTTTTATCGGAAAGCAAATCAAAAACTCTGGCTTCAATTTCGTTAAGCCCTGCAAGTTTAGCGGCCCTAACCCTGCGCTCGCCGCTCACAATTTGGTAACGCCCCGCATTTTTCCTGAGTAAAACAGGTTCCAAAATTCCGTGCTGCTTTATGCTCTCTGCAAGTTCGTGCAAAGATTCTTCTTTAAAATGCTTGCGGGGCTGGAATGGATTAGCATCTATCAGTTCAAGCAAAATTTTCGTTGCATCGCCTGGTTTTTCTGCGGTAATGTTTTCGGAATGATCGCGAATAATAGAGGCCAGCCCGCCACCACCCATAGCTTTTTTACCCATTTAACAATTCCTCCGCAAATTTCATATAAGCCAAACAGCCCGCACTCTGAATATCGTAAAGCAAAATTGGCTTGCCAAAAGATGGTGCTTCTGCGAGTTTCACATTGCGCGGAATTATTGATTCAAAAACTCTGCCCGGAAAGTTTTTGCGCACATCGTCTGCAACTTGCTTTGAAAGAGAATTTCTGGAATCGAACATTGTTAAAAGCGCACCCTCAATCTTCAAATTAGAATTTAGATTATTTTGCACCAGCTTTATTGTATTTAAAAGCTCGGCAACCCCCTGAAGCGAAAAATATTCGCATTGAACCGGTATAACAACGCTATTTGCCGCAGTTAGGGTATTTATAGTCAATAAATTCAGGCTAGGCGGAGCATCAATTACAATATATTCGTAAGTGAATTTTATAGCTTGAATGAGATTTTGCATCCTGCGTTCCCTATTAGCGGCATTTACAAGTTCTATTTCCAACTTTGCAAGCCCAGGGCTAGAAGGCATAATGCTGAGGCACTTCAGTTTATATTCCTGATTTGCCGATTTTATTATTTCGGATAGCTTTTCTGGTGTTAGTTCTTCTGGCTTTTCTGCCAAAACAAGAGCCTCGTAAATATCTTCTTCTTGAACCTCGTTCACGCCAACGCTTTGGCTCGCATTTGCCTGAGGGTCAATATCAACCAAAAGAGTTTTTTTTTCTAGTGCTGCAAAACACGCGGCTAAATTAACCGCTGTTGTGGTTTTGCCAACGCCACCTTTTTGATTGCAAATAGCTATTGTTTTAGCCAAATCATGCTACCTTGTTTTAGCCAACTTATGCAACCTTATCTGCTTTTGTGTTATGTTTTCCCAAAATATGACGGGCATTCAAAACCAAAAGCAATTCTCTTTCCAGCGGACAAACGCCCATAACAATGCCATCTTTGGCACGGCGGAATTCCTTAACGGAATCTGGCGCATTTATTTCGTTAGCACGCCTGTCCACAATGCGGCTCTGCTCAATAGAAACCACATCGCAAACTTCGTCCACCAAAATGCCAAAAGGTTCGTCAACGCTGTGTTTAAACACAACAACTTTGCCCGCACCTCCTGTGCCTACTTTATGCCCTTGGTCAAAGCCAAAGGTTTCGCGCAAATTAACCACAAGCAAAATTTGCCCGCGAATATTTATGTAGCCGCAAATATCGGGCGGAGCATGATAAATTGGCGTTACATTGGTGTTCTCGTTAACTTCCTTTACATCAAGGATATTAACGCCAAACAAACGATTTGCCATGCGAAACGTGCACATTTGCAGTGTTGAATTTGTTGCTGAATCTGAATCTTCGTAGCTCATACCTGACCTCCATACCACATTCCGTCAACAAGGTGCATCAACTGCTCCAAATTGACAAGAACCGTCATTTTCTTTTTTATTAATGCTGTACCTTCCACGCCATCTGCTTGGTAGCTATCTTTGTTGAGCTTAACTTCGTAATGACCGCTGTCTATTAGCTTTTCAATTAACAAGCCATAAGGTTTGCGGGCATTTTGCGGAATTAAGAAGAACATATTTTCTGGCTGAGAACTGCTTTGAACGCGAAGCCCATCTTCCAAGCGCATAACACGTGTAGAAACACCATCTAGAGTTATATATTCTTGAGAACCTATTTTCTCTATGGTAGAAGTTTCTACGGCTTCTACGCGCTTAACGTCTTGCATAGAAACGCCAAACTGCTCGTTGCCTCCATTGGAGAACAAGAGGAGCGAACGAAGCTCAGCACCGTCGTCCATAGTGGTTTTCTGCTTTTTGCTCTCATCTCTGCCGCCACTTACATCGCGCACGTTGTAGTGCCTTGCTAGTCCAGTGGCATCTAAAATCATAGCAACTTTACCATCACCGAGCACTGTTGCTCCAGAGTAAAGCGAAATGCTTTTCACTGCTCTGTGCATTGGCTTAACAACAATTTCTTCGCTGCCGTGAATGTGGTCTATAA
>CAZIMU010000204.1:0-3482 GCA_964540355.1 uncultured Fibrobacteraceae bacterium
TTATTGCAGCTTGTGCAACCTTCTTTGTGTTCAGCGATTATATGAAGCCCGTTTTAAGGCTTGCATCTCTAATGGCTTTGCCTGTTAAATTTTTATTCACCCACGATAGTTTCAGGGTTGGCGAAGATGGCCCCACCCACGAACCCATTGAGCAAGAAGCTCAAATTCGCTTGCTAGAAAATATGAGCCTGCCAAACGGCAAGCCTTCTATGCTGGTACTTCGCCCCGCAGATGCCAACGAAACAACGCTTGCTTGGGAAATGGCTATGGCAAATGGAGATAGCCCAACTGCCCTCATATTGTCTAGGCAAACAATGCCTCCGTTGGAAAATCCCCATTCAAAAGCCTCTGCCTCTGGCTATATTGTGCAGAACACAGAAAATCCAAATCTTACGTTTGCTGCCAACGGCTCCGATGTTTACCTATGCTGCCAAGCTGCCGAGCTGCTTCGCAAAGAGGGAATTTCCGTTAGGGTTGTGAGCATTATGAGCCCAAGGCTTTTCTTGGATTTGCCGCAAAAAGAGCGCGAGGCTTTAATTCCTCGCTGGGGAGCTGCTTATGCCGTTTCCAGCGGCTTGCCTTCTGTATTTGCTCCAGTTGTAGGCCCGCTTGGATATTCGTGGGGTTTGTCTGAATTTGGAAAATCTGCGCCCTTTGCTGTTTTGGAAAAAGAATTTGGCTACACGCCTCAGGCAATAGCCGAAAAGGCAAAAGTTTATTTGGAAAAGTATAAAGAGATGAGAAGAGAGTTGAAAGCAGGGAGTTGATGGTGTTGATTAGTTTTTTGAAGAAAGATGAAGATGAAGAAGATGGCGGTGGCTCCAAATTTATGGGGAAAAGCGATATTATTTTTCTTTTGGTTTTGGGAGCCTTGATATTTGGCTTTTGGTATTACCACACAAGCACAAAAGAAAAAACCTATAGCCACTACGCGCATTGCGAGGCTTTGTTTAGCACAGACAGTTTTTTAGAAGCCAAGGAATGTTACGAAGGCGCAATAGATTTAGGCTACCGCATAGATAGCTTGGATTCCATTGGTTACCACAGGGTAGAGAAAATAGACAGCATTCTAACAAACTCTATACCCCAAACCATAGATCCTATACCCTCAGATATAGATTAATTATAATTATCTACATTACCCCTATAGGATCACAAATCACTAGAGGTAACAAAATGAAAAACATCAAAATAGGTCCAAAGCTAATCGTATCTTTCCTATTTTTAGCTGCTTTAACGGCGTTTATGGGGATATATACCATAGAAAGCCTGAAAACAGTCTCCAAAGCAACCGATGTTATGTATGATAAAGGTGCAGTTCCGCTTGGAATCTTTGTTGCAACATCCAATCAAGTACAGGAGTTGCGTATTCAGGCTCTTTATTGGCGTCTTGCCACGACACAACAAAGGCGTGATGAGATTTTGAAGAACTTAGACAACATCAACAATGAGATAAACAAGACAGTAGCAGAGCAGATGAAAACGGTGCTTACTGAGGCTGGAAAAGGTGCTTTGCAAAAGGTGATGGATTTGACTGACAAATATATTGCTGAAATACGTGCTTTTGCAAAAACCACCAAAAGCTATAGTGTGGAAGGTCTCAGCACAGAGGAATTTCCGCAATCTATGATTGATGCCGCAAATGCAATGACAAAAGCTATGGAAGATGCAAAAGATGCTAGGGTCAAAGGTGTGAGCAAACTTTCAGACGATGCCTCGGCAGATGCAGAACACAGCATAAGCGCGGCGATTGCTGTTTTAATCGTAGTGCTTCTTCTAGCCGTGGGTCTTGGCATATTCTTGACATTCTCCATAACAAACCCCTTAAATGTTGTTGTTGGAGTTCTTTCAAAAATTGAAAAAGGCGATATGACCGTTCGCTCCGATTTGGAACGTGGAGACGAGCTGGGCAAACTCTCCAAAGCGATAGACAGCGTATCTTCAAGGCTTCAATCCATATTCAGGAATCTACGCCAGAATGCAGATACCCTTGCCAGCTCGGCGGAGGAACTCTCCAGCGTAGGCAGGCAAATAGCCTCTTCCGCCGAAGAGAACGTTGCCCAAAGCGCATCCGTTGCCAGTGCCACAGAAGAGACCTCTGTGAACATAAACGCTATGGCGAGCGGCGCAGAACAAGCTTCCGTGAACGCCAACGAAGTAGCAGGTGCTGCGGAGGAGATGTCCAACAATATGAACACCATAGCTACAGCCATAGAAGATATGAGCGCAAGCATAAGCAAGATATCCAGCAATGCCGGGGAGGCAAGCAAGGTTGCAAACCAAGCCACTGTCAAATCTGGCAATGCTACCGATGTGATGAACAAGCTTGGCAATGCGGCTAAAGAAATAGGTCATGTTACCGAGGTTATAAAAAAGATAGCCGATAAAACAAACCTTTTGGCATTGAATGCAACTATAGAGGCAGCCTCGGCAGGCGAAGCAGGCAAGGGCTTTGCAGTGGTGGCAGGCGAAATAAAAGAGCTTGCGAACCAGAGTGCCCAGAGCGCAGACGATATAGCCAGACGCATAGAAGGCATCCAGAGTGGCACAGGCGAAGCTGTGAATGTGATACACGATGTTTCCGATATCATAGTGAAAATAAACCAGAGCGTTGACGCCATATCCAATCACGTTGCCCAGCAAACCAAATCTAGCAACGAGATAGCGAGCAATGTAGCGCAGGCAAACACAGGAGCCAAGCGTGTTGCTGGAGCCATAAGCGAGGTAGCCAAAGGTAGCAAAGACATAGCTCGCAATGCAGGTGAGGCAGCCAAGGGTGCAAATGTAATTAACCAGAGCGTTACAGGCATGGCTCAGGGCGCAAAAGATAGTGCTCAGGGTGCAAAGCAAATCAACGATGGTGCAAACGAGCTTGCAAAGATAGCTGGAGAATTGAAGAATACTATGAATCAATTCAAGATATAGGTGGTTCAGACAATTTTCTATATTATTCCCAACAGATTTTTCACCATAGAGGTAACCAAATGAAAAACATCAAAATAGGCGCTAAGCTAATAGCATCTTTCCTATTTTTAGCAGCTTTAACGGCATTTATGGGCATATATACCATAGAAAGCTTGAAAAAAGTTGACCTGGCAACCAACGTCATGTACGATGTGGGTGCTGTTCCACTGGGCGTTTTTGTGTCTATGTCCGAGCAGGTACAGGAGCTTCGAGTTCAGGCTCGTGAATGGCGACTTGCCAAAACACAAGCAAAACGCGATGAGATTATAAAGAAATTAGACAACATCAACAATGAGATAAACAAAACAGTAGAAGAGCAGATAAAAACAGCATCTGCTCAGGGAGCAGACGCTTTGAAAAAAGTGCAGGATTTGACTGACAAATATATTGATGAAATACGCAGTCATGCAAAAAACTCCAAAACTTTTAGTTCGGCTGGCGTGAACGAAGATGATTTTGCCACATCTTTGGTTGATTGCGGAAACAAAATGACAGATGCTGTGGCTGCAGCTAAAGAG